>UQQN01000036.1 GCA_900543155.1 uncultured Prevotella sp. | reverse complement strand
TATAGACCGGCTGTCCGGTAAAATGGCTATCTTTGCTCATGGTTATATATTTTTTTAGCAAAACAAAGATAACCAAAAGGGCTGATACTTCGTGAGAAGTGACAGCCCTAATTTATTTTGCTTAAAAAAGTTTTACCGGACAGCAATAATAAAAAATGAAAGGATATGGTGCAGAGAAATCTACATCATATCCTTTTTTTAGGATTTAAACGCACGAGGCGTCTTATGCTTTTTTCAATTTAGCAGATACTTTTGCATTTTTTTGTAGCAACTTCGCTACCTCATTGTCTACGTATGCTTGCAACTCTGGAGAGTCTACAATCTGCACTTCATCGTACATGCTTAACACAAAACGCGCAACTCCCTCGTAACTACATACTAAAGTGTCGAGTTTTTGACGATTGTCATCTTGCAAGGTAAGATCACGTTGTGCATCGCAATTAGAACGAAGCAACCAGGCTGTGGCTTGCGGGGTGAGCAATAACGACACATGCATACGCTTTTCGCCTGAAAAACCAAAGAGATCGGTATGATAAGGAGTGTGAAGTGCCTTGTTAGACCACAGGAGATCGAAAGTTTCGACAATGCCTATATTATCGACCTTAAACGAACGATTGCTTTTGGTGGTGAGATCGTAACAACGCACCTCGTGGGTCGATGCCATATAGATATAGGGCTCCACAATGTGATTCTTAGGCTTTACACTATTTTCGTCACTATAATCCCTAAACATTGCCACACGCTCTTCGCGGATACAACGATATATTTGGCTGAGGTTGAAAGCCATTTGGTTGTTGTCCTCATAGCGTGTCAGGGCATCAATGTTGTAAATATGTGCCAACTTATCGCGCAGACTACGCATTTCGGGCGAGTTATCGTAAACTGAATTAACCGTACGAGCAATGATGAGGGCTTCTTCCTCGGTAAACTGGATGCCTTGCACCAAGGCTTGTAAAAAATCAGACTCATGGTCTATGCGATAAACCATGCCTTCTTTTTTAATGATAAAGCCCAATTTGCGAAACGCATCTATGTAGCGATACATGGAGCGCCTACTCATGCCAAGTTGCGCACTCACTTCGTCTATCGTCTGCTTGCGATTTTTCACTAGTAAGAGCAACAATCGCAATTGACGTGAAAATTTTTCAAGTTCCATTTGTAATTCCTTTTTTGTGGGGCTATTATAAACCCAACGAAACCAATGGACTCGCTGTGATTTTCAAAAAGCCTCCAAAAATTCATGCTTCAATTCTAACTGCGAAATTACGAACTTTTTTGTAGAAATACCAAGTATTTTGATACACTGATAGCAAAAAAAATACGATTTTATCTTATAGAATAAAAAAATACACAATCATGTCTCCAAAATATTGTATTTTAGCATTCAATTAGAACGATAAATAAACAATTATGAACGCTGCCTTAAAAAACATATTATTCTTAATTGCTTCGACTTTAGTGGGTGCAGTGCTAATGTATGGGGTGTATCGTGGCTTTGATTTTGCCACATTGGGCACCTTCTTTAGCAAACGTAGCAACTACGTGTGGGTAGTAGCTGTTTTGGCAGTGGGCATATTGGCAAACGTATTTCGGTCGCTACGCTGGCACATGTTGCTCGAGGCTGCACACATAAAAACCACACGCCGAAGGGCTATTGAACTCATGTTCATATCTTATCTCATTAACAGCATTACACCTCGTTTGGGTGAACTCACACGTTCATTACTTGTGAAACGTGGTGACGCCAAAGTGTCGACTCGCGCATTTGGCACTGTGGTTATTGAAAAGGCGGCAGACATTGTGTGCCTTGTGCTGGTGGTGGGACTTACCATTACGCTGCGATGGCACAACACGGTGTCGTTAGTACACAATCTTACCGAAGGACTGACATGGATGGTGCCTAACTATGGCTTTTACATTGCCATAGGCTGTGGAGTGTGTCTGCTCATTGGACTGACATTTAAGTTGTGGTGGAAACACGTACACAATTTTATACAAAACCTATGGGTGGGCATTAGTGCCGTGGCACACCTAAAAAGTCCACTTTATTTTTCGGCACTATGCTTGGCAATTTGGACGTGCAACTTTTTGCAACTCTACTTGTTGGTTCCCTGTTTCTGCGAAATGGCAGCTATTGGTTTAGCCGATACACTGCATGTTTTTGCTGCAACAAGTGTGGGGGTGCTATTACCCACACCTGCAGGAGCAGGACCTTGGCACTTTGCCATTGTGAAAACGCTGACCACAGTATATGGCATTGCCAAAAGTGTGGCACAATCGTACGCACTCATTACGCACGGACTAAAAACTGTGTTGGTTATGCTTTTGGGCGTGTTGGGTTATGCCAGCTATTATCGAGAGGTGTGGCTTTGGATGAAACGTAAAAAAGAAAATATAAATCAGTGAGTAACAACGATAAAGAGGAATGAGTCTCTGTTGCTTACAAAAATCCACATAAGATGAAAAAAATATTATCTATAATGGCTTCTACAACAATCGCATTGAGCGCTACAGCCCAAGACTATAACAGTTTATGGAAACAGGCTGAAGCTGAGGCAAGAAATGATTTGCCTAAATCAGCTATCGAAATTGTGAAAACAATTCACGACAAAGCACTTGAAGAAAAGAATACAGCGGAATTGTTGCGTTCTATGCTCATGCTACGCACATATAGTAACGAATTTTCGCCTGACTCTGCACAAGTCTATACCGACAACATGGAGGCTTTGCTGAAAAACGAAAAAGATCCTATCATAAAGGCACTGCTACACTCTGCATTGGCACAATGCTATATCAAAAGCGAAGATTACATTTTCTACGATAATGATGAGGTTACGGCAGACGAGAAACGCAAAAAAGCCAATGAACACTTTAAGGCTTCGATTGCTGAACCCGAGGTTTTAGCAAACTGCAATACAAGAAAATACAAACCGCTATTCGATTGCTTTAAAGATAGTAAGCTATTTAATAACGACCTGCTGCAAGTATTGCTCGACAGCTACATTGAAGATGGGAACCTTAAACCACGCGAAAAGTGTGAGTTGCTTAATCGCATGGCTGATTTTTACAAACAAAGACAGCAAGACAATGCAGCCGTACTCCTTTATCTACGTGCCATAAAAGAGAAATACGACCAACATAGTACCATCAAAGGTCGCATTGATGACAATGCGCAATACAAAGATTTGGTGGCATTGATTCAGGCATATAACCACACAGAATCGGTGGTTGAAGTTTATAACGAAATTACAGAATTACATACACTTTATTCACAAAAATCAGTTGCAGCAACTCACAATAACAGTCTGCTATATGATTGGGCAGAAAAAGGAGATAAACTTTTTAGCGGCATTGAAGGAAACAAGCTGCGCAACTTTAAAGCCCAAATTACACAACCCACAGCGATTGTTGAAAACATAGAAGAGTGTGCTTATCCTGGCGATAAACTCACACTGAATTATAAACTACGCAATCTTAAGAATGCGGAGATTAGAATAATACGCCTTTTTGACTCACGAATTGATTATATTAATAGACGAGATTATGATTTAAAAAAATTAGCAGCAAAACGCAAACCTGTAAGCATTACAAGTTGGGAATTTTCTGAACCTGCTGCTCCCTACGCGTGGAACGAGGGTAAAATAGAACTTGAAATCCCCACAAAACCAGGTATTTATTATGTAGAATTGACGCATAATGGGAAACACTTATCAGCACAAGAACTCACGGTTACGGCATTAACCGCCATGACTTTTTCCACGCCTGATGGTGGGCATCGCATTACGGTGGTTGACACGCATAGCGGACGACCTGTAGAAAAATCCCAAATAATAGAAATCAAAGAATCCGCGAACAAATATAGAAGCCAAAAAACCTACAAAACAGATAAACAAGGTACTGTATATCTGAAGGGTAATTACAAATACGACTATATTATTGCTCACGAAAATGATAAAGTAGCAGAGGTTTTTTATCTCTATAACCAATCATCTTGGAACCATAAAACGGCACAACAAGCCCAAGCGCAGATTTTTACGGATAGAGCGATCTACCGCCCTGGACAAAAGGTGGAATTCTCTGGCATAGTATATGACCGCAATGAAGATGAATATACCGTAAAGCCCGATATTGATGGCGAGGTTAAACTCTTCAATACAAACCAAAAAGAGATTGACAGCGTATGCGTGCGCACTGACGATATGGGTTCGTTTAGCGGTTCGTTCACTCTGCCCGAGCAATGCTTGCCAGGAAGATTCTGTCTGTCGTTTAAAAAAGGTGGCGTTGAGATTTCTGCTTTTATTGACGTTGAAGAATATAAACGCCCTACTTTCACGGCAACCACAAATCCTATAAAAACGGCATACGCCTTAGGCGACCACGTAAAAATTACGGGCGAAGCTAAAACTTATAGCGGTATTCCTATAAGCAATGCACGTGTGCAATATCATGTAAACCGCTCTATGTGGTTTGTATGGAACGATGATGACTTTGAAGCGCAATCTGGCGAAACCACTACTGATGCTGAAGGACGCTTTGAACTACCCGTATGGCTTGCTAAAAATGTAGAGAACGAAAGTGTAGGACGATACAATCGTTACACCTACACCGTGAATTACACCGTGACTGCCGAGAATGGCGAAACCACCCAAGGCTCTACAGCACTCACCGTAGCCACACGTCCAACTTATCTTAGCGCACAAGTACCCAACACGATTTGCCGCAGCAAAGGAAAAGACTTACCCTCTTTCTCTATTAAACAGCTAAATGCAGCTGGCGAACAAATGGAGGCTAAAGGTCAATATACACTTGTGCATAACAATAATGTCTGCGCAGAAGGAGCGTTTGTAAGTGGCGAACCTTTTGTGGTGAAAGGCCTTGCCAATTTGCCTTCAGGAAAATATAAAATGCTTTATAGCACTGCTGAGGCTGAAGAAGATTCAATTGAATTTTTACTCTTCTCTGACACTGACAAGCAACCAGCCGACTGCGATACGCCCTTATTCTTCTATCAAGAAATGAACGAGGCTAAGGATCGTGCCAAAATTGTGATAGGTTCTCCCTGCAAGGATGCGGTACTTTTCTACGACATTGTTTGCGAAGACAAAATTGTAGAAAGCAAACTTATAGAACTTCACAACGAGTTGCAACGCATTGACTTTAATTATAAGTCTGAATATGGCGATGGAGCAACCCTCTATCTTGCCATGTGGCGCGATGAGAAGCTCTATACGCACGAGGTAAAAGTAATAAAACCTATCCCCGAGAAAAAGCTAAATGTGTCGTGGAAAACCTTCCGTTCACGTCTTACGCCCGGACAAGAAGAACAATGGGTATTACAGGTAACAAAGCCCGATGGTACACCTGCGAACGCACAAATTATGGCATGCCTTTATGATGCCTCGCTCGATGCTTTTGCAAATAACACTTGGCAGAATTTTGACGTTACATTTCCACGCTATCTAAGTAATTCTTCGTGGAATCACAATTGGCAATCTTATAGAAATAATTTGCAAGGAGCTTTCAATCAAAACTTATTAAAGCAACAAACTATCCAATTCACTTGTTGGAAAAATGAGTTGTTTTATTTCGACATACCTTATGTGAGAGCCTATGAAGTTAGGAGATTCCAGTATAAAGGCATTAGAGCTGCCAGTAAGGAGATGGCGCCCATGTACGATATGGCAGCAATTGAAGCTGTATGTGAAAAAAGTATTGATATTTCGCAAGCTAATGAAAAACTTGAAAGAACCAATGCTACTTCTGCTACCGCTGCACCAACAGTGACACCTCGCACTAATTTTGCTGAAACAGCATTCTTCCGTCCTGCACTCCGCACCAATGCACAAGGCGAAGTAAACATTGCATTTACCTTGCCCGAGAGCATGACACAATGGAACTTCTGTGCCTTGGCTCACACGCAATACATGGACTACGGAAGATTGAATGCAACTGTGGTGGCTCGCAAAGAATTTATGGTTGAACCTGCCCTACCCCGCTTTATGCGCAAAGGCGATAAAACCGACTTGCCCGTAAAAGTAACGAATCTATCGGATAAAGAAATCAATGCAAAGCTGCAGTTGTCACTGACAGATGCTGCCAATAATGCCACAAAATTTAATGCACAGCAGAAAGTGACATTGGCTCCGGGTGAATCGAAGGTATATACCTTTGCTTACGATGCTACTAAGGCTGAAGGAGTTATGGTATGTCGTACCGTAGCAGAAGGTAGTGGATTTAGCGATGGAGAAGAGCACTATCTGCCTATTTTCACCACCGACGTGGAGGTAACACGCACTCTTCCCTTCTCGTTGACAGAGAAAGGTGTTTGTACCTTACAAACCGACACGCTCTTCGATACTAAAAATGCCACACACCGCGCCTTATCGGTAGAGATTTCAAGCAATCCTACGTGGTATGCTGTCACAGCTTTAGCAACATTGACGAACCAAAAGTATTGCTTAAGTGCTGACGAGTGGGCTACTCGCTTCTACGCCCTGACCATTGGACAATATTTAGGCAAAAAATGTCCCGAAATTAAACAGATGGCAGAAAAGGAGGATGGCGTGAATGGCGAAGCCGAAAAACTCACGGCATTGAAACTTGAAGGACTGACAGATGCCACGCCTTGGCTAAATTATGCAGAGGACGAAAAGAAAAAAGCAGCAGCCTTACGTCAGCTATTCGACGAGGAAGCTGCAGCTGCCAATCTTTATACGGCTATTGACAAACTTAAAATGCTGCAACAAAGCAATGGAGCATTTAGTTGGTATCCGGGCATGCCAGGCAACGTATGGACCACAATAGATGTAGTTACGCTTTTGGCACGTAGTAAACAACTTACGCAATATGCCAACAGGCAAACAACCTCTATGCTTGACAAAGCCTTCGACTTTTTAAAGAAGGAGATTGCAACGTATGTAAAGCAGCATAAACAACACGAAAAAAAGGTAGGGCACATGCTCGAACCTTCAGAATATGCCATGCGCTACCTTTATGTGCGAACTTTATTAAACAAGGACCCAGATGCTGATGCTAACTATTTGCTTGATCGTGCTGAAGAGTTACGCCATGAATTTACGATGTATGGCAAAGCTGTAACAGCTGTAGTATTGGCTAAAGCAAATCGCAAGGCGAAAGCTGAACTTACGCTCAAAAGCTTGATGGAGCATACGGTAAGCAAAAAACAAATGGGACGTTATTTCGATACAAATCGTGCCCTATGGTCATGGAGTTCATATCGTATTCCTACACAATGTGTTGCGATTGAAGCATTACAACTTTTTGGCAGACAAGACGAAGCTAACGAGATGCGTCTGTGGTTAATGCAATCTAAACGCACGCAAATGTGGGAAACGTCACGTGCCACAAGTGATGCCGTCTACATTTTGCTTAACAACATAAATAATGACGCAACCATTATGCCACTTCATGAGCAAACGCCTATTTACTACACCTTGCTCAACCACAAAAAAACAATAGATGCCAATGCAAAGGACGATTCGCAGACTGCATCGACTCTGGGGTATGTAAAAAAGACTTACACCGACGAAGATGCTGTAAATGCAACGTCTATAAAATTAGACAAACGCACCGAAGGACTTTCGTGGGGTAGCGTCTATGCCACATTTATGGCACCTGCCTCGCAAGTACAGACAGAGGGAAAAGGTTTGCAACTGACACGTCGCTTTGAAGTGAAAGTGGGCAATGAATGGAAACCTGTAACGAATGGTACAAAACTTCAAAAGGGTGACCATATACGCCAAATATTTAAACTTACAGCCGACCGTGACTATGACTTTGTATCGCTCAATGCTGCACGCCCTGCTTGTTTAGAACCTGCACAGCCACTATCAGGTTATGATTGGAATCTTGGTCTACCTGCTTATCGTGCTGTTCATGATAGTTCTACCGACTACTTCATTGAACACGTTCGTAAGGGCACACATCAGTTTACTGAAGAACTCTTTGTAGACCGCACAGGGCAATTTGCAACAGGCATTTCACGCATTGAGTGTGTATATGCTCCTGAATTTTGCGGTACAGCTGCAGAAACAACCATTTCGGTTAGAAAGTAGTTTCCCTAAAACTGAAAAACCCGCGAATTATCCATGCATTTATCTTTAAACCACATGGATAATTCACGGACAAATAAAAATCCCGTTTACCTTTTGTGGGTAGACGGGATTTTTATTTTATTGGGTTCTAAAATTAGAACATCTTTTCAGGATATTGACCTTCGTCAGCAAGTTTCTGGAACTTTTCTACTACGCCCGGACGATCCTCGGGATAAGTAACACCGAACCACTTAGAAGTAGTGTCGAGAACTTCACAAGTAGCCTTACCAGTCTTAATCAAGTGGTCAACCATCAAGGGGATGAAGAATTCGCTCTTCAAGTTCTCCATGTTCTTAGGATCGCTCAAGAAAGTCTTGAAGTATTCATCGCTGTGCTTGAAATAGTCGGGAGTGAAGCCCCAGAAGTTCATAGAAACAGGTGTGTTATCTGAGATAGCAACCCATTCATCATTATCGTCAAGATACTTCACAACACCGTCGAAACGCTGAATCTTAGTGCGCTCAACTACTGAAGTCAAGTGGTGCTGATCATCGTTTTCGCATACACCACGGCTTACAGTACCACTGTCTGAAAGCGTATTACCTACACGGAAGCCCACCATAGCATACTTTCCAGTGCTACCTTCGGGGAGTTCAGAAAGCCACTTACCCATAACTTGGAAAGCATCACGATCATAGAAGTCATCGCAGTTCAACACAGCGAACGGTTCGTTGATAACGCTTTCGCCCATCATAAGAGCGTGGTTAGTACCCCAAGGCTTAGTACGACCTTCAGGGCAGGTGAAACCTTCGGGAAGTGCGTTCAAATCTTGGAACACGAGTTCGCAAGGAATGTGACCTTCGTACTTAGAAAGTACGATGCGACGGAAGTCTTCTTCAAAATCCTTACGAATAACGAAAACCAACTTGCCGAAGCCAGCCTTAATGGCATCGTAGATTGAATAATCCATGATGGTTTCGCCGTGAGGGCCAAGCTCATCAAGCTGTTTCAAACCGCCGTAGCGGCTACCCATTCCTGCTGCGAGGAGAAAGAGAGTAGGTTTCATTTGCTAATAAAATATGTTTGTTTGATAGATGTTTAATTCGTAGAATATGGCACCTCAGTATGCTGGTTTGCCACAAATACTTTGCAAAAGTAGCAAAAAACTTGCTAATAAACAAAGTTTTTTCGTGCCTTAATGCAACAACTTTTTTAAAATATTCTGCCCAAACACAACAAGTTGGTAAAACCCACTTAGTCTTTCAAAGAATAAGTCACCGTGGTTACCACTCTAATCTTCTTTATATAAGGAGTATTCGAGTCACGATCATCTATAGAGAACTGACCTTGGTCAGCATCCATAATCTTATTGATTTGGCTCTTACTATTTTGGGCAAACTGCTCAGCTGTTTGTTGTGCATTTTCGATAGCCTCTTGCATCATTTGGGGTTTCATCTTGGCAAAAGACACATACTCATATTTCACGGGATTATCATAACCACCATCTACAATAGCTACCCCTTTTTGCAGCAAATCACCTTGACGCGCAATAATATTGCGCACAAGAGACACTTTGTTTGATGTTACAGTAATAATCGACGTAATGTTATAACGATACGGACTACGATTATCGCCATAGCGATCGGCATTTAGGTCAATCACTACGGGGGCATTCACAACAATCTCATCCTCTTTCAATCCATGGTCTAACAAGAACCGACGAATCACACGTGTGGTTTCATTGATTTTTTGATAAAGATCGGGCAATTCATTGCCAATCTCTTTCGACAGAATAGGCCATGTCACTTTATCAGCCTCAACTTCTTTCTCTGCCAAACCCTTTACCACGACCTTACGGTCTTTTCCTGCCAAGCTCTTGAGTCCTGAGCTTACGCAAAAGCCAAGCACCACAATGCCCACAGCTAATATGAGTGCCTGCTTTACTCCTGTACTAATGTGAATGTTCATAATCATCCCTCCTTAGTGTTTAGGTTTATAATTTGTTTTTAAAAATAGATTCGTACAAGTATAACTAGCTTTACGATAGGTTGAAACGCATAAGTAATGCCTCTACAACTTACCTTGACAAAGGTAGGTAGAATTTATATATCGCGCAATCTTTTGAAAAGAAATAATATGCTACGACTTTAAATTCTATGTTTAAGGGGGCATAGGCATTTTTTAGACGTCACTACCATCTTTTAAAAATACCTATACCCCCTTTTAAAAAGGTCTATATTTTGTTTTGTTAAACAGCAATGCTGATTTTAAAAACTACAATACGGCTGCACAAGCCTCAGCACAACGTTCACCATCAATGGCTGCACTCACAATGCCCCCCGCATAACCTGCACCTTCGCCACAAGGATAAAGTCCACTCACCTTGACATGGCAAAGTGTGTCGTTATCGCGCAAAATACGAACAGGTGCCGAAGTACGTGTTTCGGCTGCTATAAGAATGGCTTCGTTGGTTAAGAAACCACGGCTACGTCGACCAAAGGCATTGAAGCCTTCTATAAGACGTGTGGTAATGAAACGTGGCATCCAAAAGTGCAAGGGCGATGACACCAACCCCGGCGTATAGCTTGACTTGGGCAAATCATAACTCAATCGACAATTTACAAAATCAGCCATGCGTTGTGCAGGAGCTGTTTGACTGCGGTTGCCTTGTTGCCAACATGCTTTTTCGAGTGCTTCTTGAAAATACATCATGCGCAACGGGTTGTTGGGGTCAAAAATATCTGCATGTGTTTCGGCAAAACCACCATCTGCCATAGCCTCGGTAAGGAAGGGCGTTAACTCTCCATCCAAGTCCTCGGGACGTGTTTCAACCACCATGCCCGAATTGCTCCATGCCGAGTTACGCGTAGAGGGACTCATGCCATTTACCACCAACTGTTGCGGACCACTTGCTGCAGGTACCACAATGCCACCAGGACACATACAGAAACTGTATACACCACGCCCACCACTCTGCGCAACATAGCTATATTCGGCAGCAGGCAGATATTTGCCACGGCCATTGGGGTTATGATATTGTATTTGATCTATCAATGCCGAGGGGTGCTCAAGACGCACACCCACAGCGATACCTTTTTGTTGAATCGTAATGCCCGACTCATGCAAATGACGATAGACATCGCGGGCTGAATGTCCTGTAGCCAAAATTACAGGTCCATTAAAAGTTTCGCCTGTGTTGCATGCCACACCCTTTACAACATCTTTTTCCACAATAATGCGATCGACACGGGTATTAAAATGTACTTCACCCCCACATTCTATAATTTTGTTGCGCATGCTCTCTATAATGCGAGGTAAACGATCGGTACCTATGTGGGGATGGGCATCTATAAGAATATCGGTGGATGCACCAAACTGACAGAATACACGCAATATTTTTTCTACATTACCACGTTTCTTTGAACGAGTATAGAGTTTACCATCAGAGAATGCACCTGCTCCGCCTTCGCCAAACGAATAGTTACTCTCGCCATTTACCTTATGTTCGCGCGAAATAAGGGCTATGTCTTTACGACGTTCGTGTACATCTTTTCCACGCTCTAACACCACAGGACGTTTTCCTAATTCAATAAGGCGAAGTGCTGCAAAAAGTCCACCAGGACCTGCACCTACCACTATTACTCTTTCGGCACGACTTACATCATGATATTCTACGGGTTCAAAGTCAAGCTGAGGCGGCATTTTGTTAATATAAACCTCAGTGCTAAGGTTCACAAAGATTGTACGTTGACGAGCATCTATACTGCGTTTGCGAATGCGCAAGGCATTTATAGTGCGCACATCAATGTGCATTTCTTCAGCAATATAACGCTTTAGGCGTTCTTCGTCGTAAGCCACGTCAGGTGTAACGCGCATAGTTATCATGCGCCCCTCGTCATCGATTCTAAAAGAATTAGTAGATTGTTGAGGTGCTGCATTTTCACGCGACTCTACACAAGGAGTTGCAGCAGTAAATGGACGCTGCCCCGGACGACGAGGTACGAACTTTTTACTACTTGAATCATGACTCGAAAAAGATTTGAAACTGTCTTTGTTACGAGTTTTATGTGCAGAGCTATTGCTACGATTATCGTTTGATTTCTTATAGTTTTGAGAACCTTGCGCTTTTCCCTTGGCATTAGGTCGCGCATTTCGTCCTCGGTTGTTGCTATTATACATGTTGGAGGGATGAATAATGAATAATGAAATATAGGCTAAGAAGCAGCAAAAGTCTTCTTGAGAAATCTTCTACCAAAAATAAGTGTTTAAACAGTCTGTTCAAAATCACGAATACATTGCACTAAAGCCTCAACACCTGCTAAGGGCATGGCATTATAGCACGATGCACGGAAACCACCTACCGAACGATGTCCTTTAATGGCATAAATACCCCGGTCAAGGGCAAATTGTGCGAAACGGTCTTCAAGATGTTGATAGTCCTTATTAAGCACAAAGCATATATTCATAAGCGAACGGTCAGCACTTTGGGCAGTACCATGAAAAATATTACTCTCGTCAATGGCAGCATAGAGCAATTTTGCACGCTCTTTAGCACGACGTTCCATCTCACACACTCCCCCTCGTGCCTTTACCCACCGCAGAGTTTGCAGGGCGGTGTAAATAGGTAGCATGGGGGGCGTATTATACATACCCTCGTGCTGAATATGTGTGGCATAACTAAGCATGGCAGGCAAAGGACGTATGGAGGGAATTACAGCCTCGTTACGCACAATAACAAAAGTTACACCTGCCATTGACAAATTCTTTTGAGCACCTCCATAAATAAGGTCGTAACGACTTATATCTATAGGACGCGTAAGAATATCGCTCGACATATCTGCCACCAAAGGCACAGGACTATCTATATCCGTGCGAAGTTCAGTGCCATAAATCGTATTATTGGTGGTTATATGTAAGTAGTCAACATCTGTAGGGATGTGATAGTGATGCGGAATGTGTGTGTAATTATCCGACTCGGTAGAAGCCACACAAATGGTTTCACCCCAAAGACGTGCCTCGTCCATGGCTTGGTGTGCCCAATGTCCACTATCAAGATAGGCTGCCTTATGCTTGAGCAAATTCATAGGCACCATACTAAATTGCAAACGAGCACCTCCACCTAAAAAGAGCACACTGTGAGTGGCAGGGATGTGAAGAAGCTCGCGCATGAGGTCTTGTGCTTCTACCATCACTGCCTTAAACTGTGGGGTGCGATGTCCCATCTCCATGAGCGAAATGCCCATTCCCTGATAGTTTGTTACCGCTTGTGCTGTGGCACGAACCACCTCTGCGGGGAGCATGGCAGGGCCTGCACCAAAGTTATAGAGTGCTTGATGTGTCATATTGACGGCGAAGTTATGCGTTTTTTGGCAATAATTGGTATTTTAGTTCACATAAAGTTTATTTATTCGCACACTTTTTCAATATGTGTGCGAATAAATGCGTATCTTTGCGCTGAATTTTTGATAATGGACATATTGAAGTCGTCTAAACTTTTCTGACGAAGATTAGATTTAAACTTTTGTCTCTTCTAGACTTGAACTTCATAAAAGTTTAGACGATTTCATTGATTCATTAGCAATTTAATAAAAACAGATTATAAGCCAATTAGCATATTAGGATGGTTTTAATAAAGAAAGCATACGTTTTTCTGATATAAAATCAACCATTAGCAATTAGCTCATTCACAAAAAGCTCATTAGCAAATTAACAATTATGAGTGAACAACTTAAGAAAATCAAGCAGCTCGTAGAGCTTCGTCAGAAGGCTCGTTTGGGCGGTGGCGAAAAGGCCATTGAAAAGCAGCACGCCAAAGGTAAGGCAACTGCTCGCGAACGCATCGAACTCTTGCTCGACAAGGGCTCATTCGAGGAAATGGATATGTTTAAACTTCACCGTTGCCACAACTTTGGCATGGAGAAGAAACAATTTTTGGGTGACGGTGTAGTTGCTGGTAGCGGTACCATCAATGGTCGTTTGGTATACGTTTTTGCCCAAGACTTTACCGTAAACGGTGGCTCACTCTCTGAAACCATGGCACAAAAGATTTGCAAGGTAATGGATCAGAGTATGAAAATGGGTGCGCCTTGCATTGGCTTGAACGATTCAGGTGGTGCACGTATTCAAGAAGGTATCAATGCCTTGGCTGGCTTTGGTGAAATATTCCAGCGCAACATTGAGGCTTCAGGCGTAGTACCTCAAATCTCTGGTATCTGCGGTCCTTGTGCCGGTGGTGCTGTTTATTCACCCGCTCTTACTGACTTTGTAGTTATGCTCGAAGGCATTAGCTACATGTTCCTTACAGGTCCGAAGGTAGTGAAGACTGTTACTGGCGAGGACGTTACTCAGGAAGACCTCGGTGGTGCTGCCGTTCACTCTACTAAGAGTGGTGTTTGCCACTTCACAGCAAAGACCGAAGAGGACTTTGCACAAACCATCCGTCGTTTGCTCTCGTACATGCCCCAAAACAATATGGAGCGTGCACCACGCGTAGAATGCACCGACCCCATCGACCGCAAGGAAGACTCACTTAACGAAATTATTCCCGACAACCCCAACATGGCTTACGACATGTATAAGGTGATTGGTGCAGTAGTTGATAATGGTGAGTTTATGGAAGTTCACCGCAACTTTGCACGCAACATCATTATTGGTTTTGCTCGCTTCAATGGTCAGAGTGTAGGTGTAGTAGCTAACCAACCTAGCGTATATGCAGGTGTATTAGACTGCAACGCTTCGCGCAAGGCTGCTCGTTTCGTTCGTTTCTGCGACTGTTTCAATATTCCTATCGTTTCACTTGTTGACGTTCCCGGATTCCTTCCTGGTACAGGTCAGGAATATAACGGTGTAATTGACCATGGTGCTAAGTTGCTCTACGCTTATGGCGAAGCTACTGTACCTAAGGTTACCGTAACATTGCGCAAGAGCTATGGTGGTTCACACATTGTGATGGGTTGTAAACAACTCAAAGCCGACTTGAACTATGCATGGCCCTCAGCCGAGATTGCTGTAATGGGTGCTTCGGGTGCTGTAGCTATTCTCGATGGCAAAGAGGCTAAGACTAAGGAGGATCCCAAGGCATTCCTTGCCGAAAAGGAGAAGGAATACAACGACCTCTTTACCAACCCCTATAAGGCTGCAGAATATGGCTACGTTGACGATGTAATCGAGCCACGCAACACACGTTTCCGCATTTGCCGCGCACTCGCTCAACTCGAAAACAAGCGTGAAACTCGTCCCGCAAAGAAACACGGCAATATTCCTCTTTAATAATTAAAGCTAAGGAGGGGTGTGACACAATCTTACATTTCCCCATTAGCATTTTAGCACATAAAGCAAGTGAAAACATTTCAGTATAAACTTGGCGAGCAAACTCTCACCATCCGCTTGGACGAGAAGCAAGGCACTATTGCCGACTTCTTGATTGATGGCTATCATACAAAGCCCACTGAGGAGGAAATGCCCGCGTACGCTGCTGCAATCGCACTCGCACTCATTGAGCACGAGGTAGAGATTGTACACGACGACGAACCGGGTATCATCACTGTTCAGCACCATCGCACAAACTGGAATAATCCAGCCGACTTGATGACTCAATTTTAAGCACCACACACAATGAAACAATATAAATATACCATCAATGGCGCACAATTTGATGTGACCATTGACAGCATCGTTGGCTCTAAAGCCAAAGTTGAGGTAAACGGCATTCCCTTTGAAGTGGAAATGCAGGGCTCTTCGCTCGTTGAAGAGGCTTTACCCACCGTTTCTACCGAAGCTACTCCCGCTACCACTACTCCTGCTGCTCCTGCAGCCGAAACTCCCGCTGCTGCTCCCGCTGCTACAAGTGGTCCGGGTGCAGGCACTCCTGTTAAAGCTCCGTTACCTGGTGTGGTAACCAAAATTTTGGTTAGCGCAGGACAGGCTGTAAAGAAGGGCGACACAGTGCTCGTGCTCGAAGCTATGAAAATGGAAAATAACATCACTGCCGAAGCGGATGGTTCTGTTACCGGTATCTGCGTGAGCGCAGGCGATAGCGTGATGGAAGGCACTACATTGCTCACCATTGGCTAACCTCCTACACGCACAATGTAAGCAAACATTGCAACAAAACTTCTTATATAAGGAGGCTGCTAAGTTGTGATAAAATATAACACCCGGCACACTCCATTTGCTAACACACAAGCAATGGTGCGAGCTGGGTGTAATATTTAAGGGTGGTTCTAAAAATTCTGATTTTTAATTTACTTATTACTTAATACTTTAAAAGGATGTCATTTAGCTATCTCTTTGAACGCCTTGACATGCAGCAAATTGCCAGTGCATTTATCGTACTTTTTGCTGTAATCGATGTATTGGGATCTACCCCTATATTTATCAGTCTAAAGCAACAGGGACGTCCTGTCAATGCATGGAAGGCAACACTCATTTCACTCGGATTATTACTTGGTTTCTTCTTTGCAGGCGACGTTATGCTTCGTTTATTCAACGTGGATATTGCCTCGTTTGCCATAGCAGGTTCTTTGGTAATCTTCCTCATGTCGCTCGAAATGATTCTCGATGTAGTGATTTTCAAAAACATGGGTCCTATTAAATCGGCTACACTCATCCCTGTAGTCTTCCCCTTGTTAGCTGGTGCAGGTTCTTTTACCACACTGCTTTCACTACGAGCCGAATATGCCAGCGTAAATATTATCATTGGCTTGTTGCTTAACATGCTCTTTGTTTTTATCGTGCTCAAAGCAACCGATAAAGTAGAACGCATCATCTCGCCTGCTGCTATTTACTTGCTACGCAAGTTCTTCGGCATCATTCTTTTGGCCATTTCTGTGCGTTTGTTCACAGCCAACTTGAGCGCACTCATTACATTGCAGTAATTTTTTTGAACAATTTCCCCAAACACAATAAAAATCGCAAACAACCTCACGCGTTGTTTGCGATTTTTATTTTCATACAAGCATTATCAAACACCGAAATCACAATTCAATAGCAGTTTCAAGAATCGTGTCTACCCCCCGTTGATAGTCTTCGGTTGTGATATCCACCTTCACATCGGGCGAAATACCCATCTCCGTCATTTGCATGTAACGGTCATACATAGGACAAGCCGAAAAACGTACGCCCCAACCATTAGGCAATTCCGACGAAAAAGGCATTCCAGCCCCCCCCCCTGTGGTATCGCCCACTATGGTTACATTCTCTAAACCTTTTAAGAACATCACAAAACTATTAGCTGCGCTATAAGTGCGACGATTGGTAAGCACCACCACCTTACGTTGCCAACGCAGCCCCACAAAAGGCTGCAATTTAATAGGCTCTGCCGTCGAAAAGTCTTGATGGGCTGTGCCTGTTTTATGTTGCATATATCCCACCACAGTTTCACTATTGATAAACAAAGAGGCCAACTTTTCTGCTGCCGTAAGCAGTCCTCCGCCATTGCCACGCACATCCACCACAAGCTTGTTACACGTGCCAAAATAACGAAGCATTTCTTGCAAATTTCCATCTCCAAAACCATAAGCAAAAGAACTGCATCGCACGTAGCCCACATTATTTCGCAATATGCGATATTTCAGACTCGATGCTTGCTGATATTCCTCAGTACGCCCCAAATACTTCCTTTCTAATGAATCACTTTGGTTCATCGGATAATCATCGAACCAACGTCCATAACGCGCCACGTTGTGCGAAGCTGAAAGATTTACATGTCCATCACGCAGTTCATACGTCATTTGTGAAAGCACCTCAAAAAGCTGTTTATTCGACATTTTTTCATCAATCATCTTGCCATAACGCGCGTGTACTTCAGTCCAATCAAGTCCATATTGTTCACGTTTATAGTCGAAGAAACAATAATGCTCGTCAAGGGTTTTCCACAATGCCTCAAAGTTGCCACGACGATTGTTGTTTGCCACCTCCTCAGTTACGCACGATGCAAGAAAACAAGTAGACAATAAAAGCATTGATGCCCTAAGGAAATTCACTATCATAAAGGAACTTTTCATAATCGTGTAATATTGCGTGTATAACCCACCATAAACATATTTCTCCAAGCATGCCGTTTTAGTCCACCAAGTTTACTTTGGCGTACATCACCTAAATATCCTAACGACACTTGCGATTTCTTTATAGGAAGTGTTACCATGGTCAAAATTCGCGCTGACGGACAATTACCTAGGTGTGTAAAGTGCACTACACCTTGATTATGTCCTAACGAGAATATTTCGTAATATGACTGTCCGTAGACTGGCGAGAACTGCACACCCACCATTTGTGCGTCCAACTGCACACGCGCTTTTGCTCTTTGTTTGAAGAACCAAAAATTGCGCTCTACAATGGCACTTGCCATAAGCGAAACGCCCAAACGTCCTTGTGCAGGGTTATTACCATTACGCGTATTATAAGTAAAACCGCCCGAGGTCTCGACCAAACCACCTACAGCCACACGCCAATCATTGAGAAAAGTGGGAACAAAAGGTGAAATAGCTGCATTATCCGTATGGCGCGACATAAACCAATTATAATGCCACCCCCCTGCTACAGTTAACTCAGCATCCATATACTTGCCATCATCTGTGGGCGATTTAGCATAAGCAAAATGCGCATTATACAAACCTAAAACGGTAACATTTCCCCTACCCCAACGTGCTTGACGTTCAGTACGATTCAGCCATGCCAAATCCATACCCTTATAGGTAAGTGGCGAAAGATAAGTGTCAAGCAAACTCGCTGCTCCCACGCCCCAAATCCACTGACGTTCAGTGGGACGATTTTGAGAGTTAACAACCTCTGTTGCCACTAAAGAACACGAATCACACACAATAGGGGCTACTGCCATTGCTTTAGGCACAAGCATAAAACTAATGGAAGCAACCCCTATTGCATGTAACAAAATATGCTGCAAGTTTTTTAACAACACCCCTTACTTCTTTTTAAGTCCCTTATAAGCTAAGAAAGCGACAACCACAACAGCACAAGCAAGAATCACATAACCAATTTCATGACTATAGCGTGCAGCCAAATCTGCCACTTCGCGTGTTGTCTTTAAGTCTGTCTGTGTGTGAATAAAATAGCCCAACAAAGCTAATACAGAATTCCACACACCTGCACCCAAGGTAGTGAATATCAAGAATCTACCAATATTCATACCCGCTAAACCTGCCGGAATACTAATAAGTTGACGTACAGCAGGAACAAGACGACCAAAGAAAGTACTTGAGGCACCATGTTCGCGGAAGAAATTCTCAGCATTTTCCACTTTTTCGCGATCTATTAAGCACATGTGCCCAATACGGCTATCGGCAAAACGATATACAAGAGGACGACCCAACCAACGCGCCAAGTAATAGTTAATAAGCGCACCCAAGTCAGCACCTAATGTAGCCACAATCACCACCAACACGATGTTCATCGGATTATCTTCCATCATCGAAAGGAATGCTGCAGGTGGCACCACTACCTCAGAGGGGAAAGGAATAAACGAACTTTCGATGGCCATAAACACGAACACCCACCAATAATTGAGGTTGTTCAAAACAAAATCAATAAGAAATTGCATTGTGTAATAAGTTTTCTATTATAGTTTGTATTTTTATTTTCTGATTTGACAATCACTAACAGCCGTGCAAAGTTAAACATACTTATCTATAAAAAGTGTACTTGAGTAGTAAATAAGTATAACTTTAAAGAAAAAGGATGGTTAAAAGGGATAAAAACACAAAAAAACGCGTGTAAATCACTTGTATATCAGAAAAAAGCCGTACATTTGCAGCCGATTTAGAGTCCGTTGGGGCTAAACAAGAGGCTGCGGGTGCAGTCCGCCTCCCGGAAAAATCCGTTTATACATATAAAATAAAATGTACGCAATCGTAGAGATTAACGGTCAGCAGTTCAAAGCAGAAGAAGGCAAGAAGCTCTTCGTAAACCACATCTGCGGTGCCGAAAACGGCCAAACTGTTGAATTTGACAACGTGTTGTTGATTGACAACAACGGCGACGTAAAAGTAGGTGCTCCTACTGTAGAAGGCGCCAAGGTAGTATGCGAAGTTGTATCTTCACTCGTTAAGGGTGACAAGGTGCTCGTTTTCCACAAGAAGCGCCGCAAGGGCTATCGCAAGCTCAATGGCTATCGCCATCAGTTCACTGAAGTGACAATCAAGAACGTTATTGCTTAATCCTTAAAAAGTTTTAGAAGAAATGGCACACAAGAAAGGTGTAGGTAGTTCTAAGAACGGCCGTGAATCGGCTTCACAAAGATTAGGCGTTAAGATTTGGGGCGGTCAGACCTGCGTTGCTGGTAACATCATCGTTCGTCAGCGCGGTACTGTACACTATCCTGGTAAGAACGTAGGCATGGGTAAGGATCACACTCTCTTCGCCCTTGTTGACGGTGTAGTTAGCTTCCACCGCGGTCAGCGCGACCGTAGCGTGGTTTCTGTAGAAGAAGCTAATGCTTAACGCACATACGCAAGAATTACTTACTAAAAAGTAAAGAGCGACGGCTTGTTTCCCTAAGGGAAGCAAGCCGCTTTTTTATGCCTTATTGCGACATACATTTAGTTTGCAAGATTAAATACTCAAGTTCCGGATTTAGTTAAGACGGGCTGAATTATCGTGCAAACCGAATGCAATCAAGCTTGCTTGAATTGCTGAGGTGCAACCAATAATGCAACCCGTGCATTATTGGATGCAAAACCATGCCGAAAATATCATGAATTTTGAACACCCGACCTAACGAGGTAACCTAGTCTAAAATCTGTGGTGAAAGCGAAAGTGACAAGTGACAAGTGACACCTAAATGTCTTGATAATCAATCACTTAGGTGTCACTTTGTCACTTGAAATTTTTCTTAAATCGTGGTTAACGAATGTAAACTGCATATTATTGAGGATTTCCCTGTTAGGTAGGTTGTCCAAAAGGGGAAACTTGCGTCAAAAAATAGAGAACTTGGGGAAATTCTTGACCTCTTGCATTTCGTGAACATTTAGGCGCCCAATCCGCCCTCGTCGGTGTTATTCACGGGTTTGAAAGTTGCCGTAAGGGTCACGTTCTCATTCATCGTTACCTCGCGCGTGGGGAACGTGTCACCATCGCTCCACTCGCCGAACTCATAGCCTTTGTTGGCGACAGCTTCCACACTTACCTTGGTGCCTGCGTCATAGATGCCCGCGCCCGTCAGTATTCTCTTGAGTTGTCACCAAACTTACCTGAGACACCCTTGATGATGTCGATGGGAGTAATTTTTGCCATGATAGTAGTGTTTTTTAGGTTAGTAATAGCTCCAAAATGGGACATGCATTCCTTCGGAATGGTATCGGAGTTCCTTCGGAATCGTTTTTTGCCCAAAAGGAGCGTGTTTTAGCAAGCTTGCGAGTGCAAAGTTACAACGCGAAAAAGCGAAATCCAATTTTTTTGCAAATTTGTGGCGTTTCGAAATGTTAAAATCGGCTCCCCCCAGTGTTTACGGGGAAAAATTTATTTTTTTGTGTCGCAAAAGTGTACAGATTTCCAAGTGTCACTTTGGGCAAAAGTGACACCTCCCCCAAATTTAACGATTGACGCCCAAAATCGCCCCATTTGTACACTTTTGGTTACAGTTAAAAAGTGACAAATCGCGAAAAAGTGACGCAGAAAAGTGACAAATTTGTGTGCGTAAATCGCTGAAAATCAACGCGTCAAATATCGTTATAGGCAAATTGTCACTTGTCACTTGTCACTTTTCCAAAATTGGAAACAAAAAAAATAAATGTTAATATATAAGTTATTGATTATCAATATATTATATACTT
>UQQN01000035.1 GCA_900543155.1 uncultured Prevotella sp. | reverse complement strand
ATGTGCAACTTTTTACTCATATTTATCAACTTAAATTAATTCCGCCAACGGGTAGCTGTTAACAAACCAGTAGCCCCATAGTGGGCGGAAGTAACCCATTATGTCGGTAGGCATTTTATAGTCCATGGCATAGGCAAAGGCGGTCATTACTGCCGAAATAAAGATGACTTGCAGCACAATACGCACGATGCCACGCGGACGAAAGGTGGTGCCGAACCATCCAGTGATGAGTACAAAAAGGTTGACGCAACCCATGCAGACTCCGGCGGCGGTGATGATGCCTAACCATCGGGTGGGGTGGGCTTGTACCATATTGGCTCGGGCATAGCCAAAGGTGGTAAAGGTGGAGTGCAGCACAATAACCATAAACATGGCTATGATGCGCAATAGCTCTAAGTTAGACTGTCGCGCTTTTTTCTCGGACATAAGAATTAAGTATTAAGTAATAAGTGTTAAGTATTACAAACTAATTGATTCCTAAGTAATTAAGTAATACAAGAACTTGGAAAAATACTTACATTATGCAATGCTGATAAGTTCTACGTCGAAGATGAGGGTTGAATTTCCTGGGATGTCTCCATCCGAACGACTTCCGTATGCCAAAGCAGCAGGGATGTAGATGGTCCAACGGTCGCCAGGACGCATTTGGCTTAGGGCTATTTGCCAACCATCTATTACCTCGTAGAGGTGAAATGCAGCGGGGATGCCTTCGCTACGTGAATCGTCGAACACTCTGCCATTGATGAGTCGTCCGGTGTAGTGTACACAAACCACACTGCGCAAATCAGGACGGCGACCTTGTGGATTACCGCTCTTTACAACTTCATAAAGCACGCCTTTGGGCAATTCGTTTACGCCTTCTTGTGTCTTTTTATCAGCCAAAAAGGCTTCGTTCTTTAATTTGTATTCGCTTTTCTTACTCATAAAATTTAAAACATTAGGTAATACATACTTACGGGGAGGTAAGTAAGATGTATTTAAAGATTTTAGGAGCAAAAGTACAAAAAAGCATGCTTAAAATGGTAAAATATTGAAGTGAACTATTATGTTTGGTACATTTTTTGCAAATTTGCATGTAGAACCGATGGGATTTTTTAAGAAGATTGCTGAAGAATGGCTTTTATAGGTTTTCGCCTTGCGAAGTGCTGTTTGTGTGCATAGCAATTTTCAAAAATCTTTCAAAACAAAATATTGCAATGAATAGAGCTGTGACCCCCGTGCTGCTTCTTACGGGTTATTTAGGAAGCGGAAAGACAACTTTGCTTAATCGCATTCTCTCGAACAAAAAAGGCATTAAGTTTGCTGTGATAGTGAACGATATTGGCGAGGTGAACATTGACGCGAACCTCATAGCCCAAGGTGGCATTGTGGGCGAGGGCGATGATAGCTTGGTGCCTTTGCAAAATGGTTGCATCTGTTGTACGCTTAAAATGGACTTGGTGCAGCAGTTGAGCGACTTGGTGCAGGAGCAGCGTTTTGACTATATTGTGATTGAGGCAAGTGGTATTTGTGAACCTGCGCCTATTGCACAAACTATTTCGGTATATCCACAAATGTATCCTAACCTTGCAACAAAGGGTATAGCACGCTTAGACTCTGTGGTGACGGTGGTGGATGCATTGCGCTTGCGCGATGAGTTTGAAGGGGGTAACGACCTTTGCCAAAAACAATATGCTGAGGATGACTTGGCAAGTTTGGTAATTCAGCAGGTGGAATTTTGTAATACTATTTTGCTGAATAAGGCTTCGGAGGTTACACCGCACGAGTTGGCACATATCAAGGCTATTTTGCGTGAATTGCAACCTAAGGCTGAGATTATTACGTGTGATTATTGCGACGTGGACCTTGACAAGTTGGTGAATGCGAATGCTTTTGACTTTAACAAAGTGGCAACTTCTGCACGATGGATTGAGGAAGTTGAGGGTGATGAGGAGGAAACTGCACATCATGAGCATGAGCATGAACACGAGCACGAACACGAGCATGAACATGAGCATGGCGATCATTGCCATTGTCATTGTCATCATCACCACGGATTAGAGAACGAGGAAGAGGGTGATGCATTGGAATATGGCATTAGCACCTTCGTTTATAAGCGCCGTAAGCCGTTCGATATGGTAGAGTTCGACCAGTTTGTAGCACGTCTTTGGCCTAAGAGTGTAATACGTTGTAAGGGTATTTGCTACTTTAAAGATGAGCCCGATATGTGTTATGTATTTGAGCAGGCGGGCAAACAAGTATCGCTCAGTCAGGCAGGGCAGTGGTATGCCACTATGCCTGCTGATGAGTTTGAAAAATTTAAACAGCAAAATCCCGCAGCATTGAAGGATTGGGACGATGAATATGGCGACCGTATGCAAAAACTCGTCTTTATAGGACAAAAGATGGACCGAGAGGCTATTGAAACCTTGCTTGATGCATGCTTGGTGAAATAAGCTTTGATTAAATGGTGGTATTTTAAAAACTACCCTTAATTCTTAGATTTTTATTTATTTGTTTGTTTCCTTGTGAAATTCAGCAATAAAGGCTAACTTTGCACCGCTTTTTTAAGGCGGTGCTTTTTTGCTTATATAGGCATGGCACAAACTTGAAATTTGCACGTTGCTTTGTGATGATGAAAAGGCTTTAGGGTGGCTAAATCAGACTGTACTGCATGATTTTATAGCAAAATACCACCCTTAAACATCGATTGATTTATGACAAAAAAACTATTTATACTGATGCTTCTGTGTGTATTTGCTCTAACAAGTGGTGCACACACACAAGATATAACTCCTAGTAGCGAAAAGGATGTGTGCGACAGCATGCACATTGTGTTATTGGGTGACTCGAACACTTGGCTCGGTGGCGATGACTGTACAAGTAAACGTGGGTGGAACACTTGGTTTGCACAGTGTTTTAAACATGCCACTTGTGTGAGCTATGCTCGGAGTGGGGCTACTTGGACAAACACGCCACGCACAACGAAAAACTTGAAGGAAAACGTGGGACGTATTTCTGACAATAATGTAATATATAACCAAGTGTGCCGACTGATTGCTGCATGCCGTAATAAGTTGCAACCTACGCCTCAATTAATTATTGTGGCAGCAGGCACGAACGATGCTTGGTTTGAGAACAAACGTCCGCAGGCTTTTAGCATTAAAAATGTAGCACAACTTAAAACACTCGCCACAAATAGTTTGCCCGATATGCCACGGGTTTTTCCGCTTTCGTTAGCAGCCTCTGTGCAATATGACTGTTTGTTGTTGAAAAAACATTTTCCGAAAACGCGTATCATTCTGTTCACCCCCTTGCAAACCACGGCGGTGAGTGAGGCAAAAATTAACCAAACGGGTGATATTATTGAAAACGTGGGGCGTAGATTAAACCTAGATGTGGTGCGACAAGACAAAGTGTGCTGTGTGAAACGTGCAGAGGAGTTGCAACACTTTACGAATACCTATGATGGTACGCACACCAATGAGCAAGGTGCTCAAAAAAATGGTGTGATTTTGGCTAATGCGGTTACCGAATTGCTAAAGGCTAATAGTTGAGTTGTAGCTAAGGTTTTAAACTCTTCTTCGAAAATATTAAACACAAAAAATAAACAAAGGTGGTTTTCTCCGATTTATTCTTTTTATTCGTATTTCTGCCACTCTTCTTGTTGTGCTACATGACGGCAGCGGCTATAGACCGTGCGTTTAGTCCTGCAGTAGGCGAGAAGAAATTTATGGCAAAGAACCTCACGTTGGTTCTATTCTCACTTGTGTTTTATGCATGGGGTGAGCCTGTCTATGTGTTCTTAATGTTGGGCTGTGTATTGCTCAACTATTTGGCAGGTCTTGTGATAGACCGACAAGAGCGTTATCGCAAACTCGCCTTGGTGGTGGGGTTGGCATGCAACATAGGCATTTTGTGTTGCTTTAAGTATTTAGGCTTTTTGGCACAAACCTTGTGTGATGTGGGTGTGCCTGTAATGGTGCCTAAAATTTCTTTGCCTATTGGTATCTCGTTTTACACATTCCAATCTATTTCTTATTTGATAGATGTGTATCGTCGTCAGTCGCCCGTGCAAAAGCGTTTCCTCAATTTGCTGCTTTACATATCGATGTTCCCGCAGCTTATTGCAGGTCCTATTGTGCGCTATGACACCGTGGCACGCGAAATTGGTGACAGACGTGTTTCTGCTGACGACTTGGCAGCAGGTATCTATCGTTTTTTCTTAGGTTTGGGCAAAAAGGTGGTGTTGGCAAATCAACTCTCTGAAATATCAGACCAATTCCTTGTAAACGGACTCAACGATGTGAGCACTACAGGTGCTTGGATTGGTATTGCTGCTTATACACTGCAAATTTATTTTGACTTCTCGGGTTACTCAGACATGGCTATTGGTTTGGGACGTTGCTTGGGCTTTCATTTTAACGAGAACTTTAATCATCCCTACTGCTGTAACACCATTACCGACTTTTGGCGTCGTTGGCACATTTCGCTCGGTAGTTTCTTCCGCGACTATGTTTACATCCCCATGGGTGGAAACCGCCGTCATCAGGCAGTAAATATCCTTGTGGTGTGGTTCCTCACGGGTATGTGGCATGGTGCAAGTTGGAACTTCATTATTTGGGGTTTATATTTTGGTGTAATTGTAACGCTCGAAAAATATACGATATTAAAAATAAAGCGTTTTATTCCAGCACCTTTCCTCCATCTTTATAGTTTGCTGCTCGTAGTGATAGGTTGGGGCATCTTCTATTTTGACAACTTTGGGCAGATGTTGCACTTTTTCAACGCCTTCTTTGGGCAGTGTAAAGAGTTTACGAACTTTATTTCGGTGAGTGCCTTGACCGATAACTTTGGTCTTTGGTTGCTTGCTTTGCTATTCTGCATGCCTATGCGCCGTTGGTTCACACAGTTGCTTACTTGGCGTGCAATGCCCGACGGAAAATGGCACCGCACGGTGGTATTCTCAGGTCGTTTAGTGGTGTCGGTTACGCTTTTAGTGCTGAGTGTGGCTTTGTTGGTAGGTGCTACCAATAATGCATTTATCTATACACGTTTTTAGAATTATCTTTTTAAAGAAATATGCTGAATATTCTTAGAAACAATATATTGTTGCTCTGTGCTGTGCTGACGCAAGCCACAGCTTTGGCACAGAATACAGCCCATCGTGTGACAGAAAATCGCACTTTGCAACCTTATACTAACACGTATAATGCACATTGGGAAGCCCGTCGTTCGCCAGGCGGGATGATGTTAGTGGGTCGTGCCGATTCATTGCGTGTGCTTGCTCCTTTCTCGGGCTCTGCCACAGGGGGAGAATGGTATGCTGAGGCTGTAAATGCGTATAAAGAAGCGTTAGGAAAATCGGTCAATGTGTATTGCATGGTGATTCCTAACTCAACTGCTTACTACACGCCTGATGCAGGTAAAGACATGACACGCGAACAACGTAACACGGTGAACCATATTTATGCCAATTTGCGTAACGATGTGCAAGCAGTAGATGTGTATACACCCTTGGCTGCCCATGTGGCAGAACCCATATTCTTGCGCACTGACACACATTGGGGGGCGCTTGCTGCTTATTATGCTGCAGCGCATTTTGCTGCACAGGTTGGTGTTCCATTTAAAAAACTTGAGGGAAACTATTCGCGCCACGAGGTGAAAAACTTTGTAGGCAGTATGCGTATTTACGCAAAATCGCCCGAGGTAAAGGCTTCGCCCGAAACGTTTGTATATTATAAACCAAAGGGGGTGGACTATGAAGCCACGTTTATCAAATACACGGTGAAGAATGGTAAAACGGTTTCGGAGAGCGAGCCTACTGTGTCTAACTTCTTCTATCACTATAGCGATGGGAATGGGGCTGCTTATTGCACCTTTATGGGAGGAGATACACGTACGGTACAGGTGCGCACTTCTACAAAAAATGGTCGTCGCTTAATGATTTTGAAGGATAGTTTTGGCAATGCTTTGCCCTCCTTCCTATTCTTCTCGTTCGAAGAAATTCATGTGGTTGACTTCCGCTATTTCCCCCACAATATTGTGGAATATGCGCGTAATAATAAGATTACCGATGTGCTTTTTGCAAATAACATCAGTCACGCTTATGCTCCAAGCACGGCACGTACTTATCAAATAATGCTCACACGCGAATGAAAACGATGAATAAAATTTATATAGCTTTAGTAGCATTGGTATTTGCAGCATTTGCTATTGTGTTCGATACCTTTCCACGTAGTACATTCTCTGTGCTCGAAAAACGCGACCTTGCTACTTGCCCTACTTTTAGTTGGGATAAATTGTTTGATGGTTCTTACACCAAGGCTGTGAGTAGTTGGTTTAGTGATAGTGAACCTTATCGCGATGACCTTATGGCATTGAGCATGACCATTAAAGAAAAAGAAAAAGTGGCTTTTGGGGGCGAAGATAATGTAACGTTTCATGCTTCGACCGATGGTCCACAAGTAGCGGAAGAACCTGACGCTGAACCAGAGCCTAACGATCGCGTGGTGGGCGAATATAAAAACGATATTACTGCCGATGGTACTGCAAAAATTGCCAATGCTGGTATTATTGTAGTGGGTACAGGTAAAAATGTGCGTGCGCTCATGGCTTATGGTGGTTCGGCTACAGGGGGGACAGACTATGCGAAGGCTGCCAATAAATATAAAGAGGTGTTTGGAAAGGGTGTCAACATCTATTGCATGGTAATTCCTCTTTCTACAGAATTTTATTGTCCCGACAAGGCACGTAAAGCCAGTAATCCGCAGCGTCCTACCATAAATAATATCTATGCCCACCTCGATCCTGACGTGAAGGCTGTAGATGCTTATACGGCATTAGCACACCATGTGAAAGAGGATATTTACTTGCGCACAGACCATCATTGGGCTCCCTTAGGTGCTTATTATGCGGCACAACGTTTTGCACAAGTAGCCGGTGTTCCTTTTCCTGATTTGAAGGAGTATGATAAACATATTATTCATGGCTATGTAGGTACGATGTATGGTTACTCTAAAGACGTGTCTATTAAGAATGCGCCCGAGGATTTTGTGTACTACACACCGCGTAATGTGACATACACCACTACTTATACGGATTACACTATTGACAAAAAATATCGTGTCACGGGCGAAGGAAAACCCCATACAGGTCCTTTCTTCCAAAAGTTTAAAGATGGAAGCAAAGCTGCTTATTGCACCTTTATGGGGAGTGACACTCGTATTACGCAAGTTCGCACTTCGGTTAAGAATGGTCGACGTGTGTTGATTCTTAAAGATAGTTTTGGTAATGCGCTACCTGGTTATCTTTTCCGTTCGTTCGAGGAGGTGCATGTGATAGATTCACGCTATTTTACTCAGAATATGCGTAAGTACGTAAAGAACAATAAAATCACCGACATTCTCTTTGCCAACAACATTATGAAGGCATATTCATCAGGAACGTATAAAAACTATCTGCGTTTTTTGGAACAATAAAAAGAAGAAAAGTACGAACTGTTACAAACGTAAATGTACGTAACAAAAAAAATAAAGGTTATATTGCAAGTGTTCAAACTTACAATATAACCTTTTTTATTGGGGATTTGTAATGCTAAGATTTTTTAGCTCCACCCTTTAATTATTCTGCACGCTGAATGTAAGCAATTACATCACCCTTGTTGATGCGAGCACCTTGCTTGGCATTGATTTCAACGAGTTTGCCACCAAGTGCTGCAGGCAATTCGCTGATTTGTCCGTGTGTATTTTCGATGTAGCAGAAACGGTCACCTTCGTTATACTCCTTGCCGATAAACGGTTCGATAGCCTTAACGCATTCACCGTCACCACCAATTTCCCAAAGAATAGTACCACTTTCGGGAGCTACAATGGCGTCTGCCTTAGCATGCTTAAAGGCAGTAGCCTCTTCAATGCTCATGCCTGTAGCACCTTCTTTGTCCTTAGCAGCCTGGAGGTCTGCCAAGAAACGTTTCTTTGCAGCGCCACTCTTATAGTCGCGATACTGAGTTTCGTGCATGGCAAATTCAAAGAGTTCTTCGTCGTCTTCGCCACGTTCCCAACCATTCTCTTCCATTTCCTTCTCAAAACGAGCAAGGTCATCGGGATAATAGCTTTGTGGGTCAGCGTCAGTAAACTCAAAGCCCTTCTCTTTAGCGAGTTCTTTGATTTCGGGAGCAACCTCACCAGGCAAACGTCCACTCTTACCTAAGATCATACCCCAAATAGAGTTGTCCATCATAGAGTAGCGGGGCTTACCCATAGATTCAGTGAGGAGGTTCATCAAGGCAATGTTCTTAACGTATTGTGAGAACGGAGTAACCAAAGGAGGATAACCCACACGTGGCCATACATAAGCAACTTCGTTGAAGAGCTTAACGAGTAATTCGTCTTCAGACAATTCATTTTCGCCCTTAGCCTTGCGGTTGTTGTTGATAGCACCCATTACACCTGTAAGGTCTGCCATCATTGAACCCATCATACCGCCAGGAAGACCGCAACCAAGTAACAATGAAGACATCAGCTTGTTGGCAGGATTCATAAAGTAGCCCAAGAAGTCGTCAATAAACTCTTGTGTCAACTTACGAGCTTCCATGTAAGCATCCATGTTAATTTCGGGTACATCGAAACCTGCGTGCTTCAACATTGACTGTACTGAAATAACATCAGGATGTACCTTACCCCATGACAAGGGCTCAATGGCAGTGTCGATAACGTCGGCACCATTGCGACAAACTTCAAGGATAGAAGCCATCGAAAGACCAGGACCTGAGTGACCATGATATTCAATGATAACTTCGGGGTGCTTGTCTTTAATCATCTTGGTGAGCTTACCCAACATAGCAGGCTGACCAATACCAGCCATATCCTTCAAACAGATTTCGGGAGCACCAGCTTCAATAAGTTGGTCGGCAATGTTGGCATAATACTCAGCCGTGTGGATAGGCGAGTTTGTGATGCAAAGCGTAGCCTGTGGAGTCATGCCTGCTTCGAGTGCGTAGTGGATAGAAGGGATGATGTTGCGTACATCGTTCAAACCACAGAAGATGCGGGTGATGTCAACACCCTGAGCATGCTTCACCTTGTACATAAGTTTACGTACATCCGCAGGTACGGGGAACATACGCAAGGCGTTAAGTCCGCGGTCGAGCATGTGGGTTTTAATGCCAACTTCGTTGAAGGGTTTAGTAAAGGCGCGTACCGCCTTATTAGGATTCTCGCCGTAGAGGAGGTTCACTTGTTCAAAAGCACCACCATTTGTTTCTACTCGTGCGAAGCATCCCATCTTTATAATAACAGGTGCTATACGTTCTAACTGATCCTTGCGCGGTTGGAATTTACCGCTACTTTGGAACATGTCGCGATAGACAAGACTAAATTGAATCTTACGCTTTGTCATATTTCTATAATGTGTAATTTCTACTAATTGCTCAAAACCTTGCGATTTGTGCGGTGCAAATGTACAAAAAACAATTCACTCTACCAATAAAAAAGTGATTGTGCATTGATTTGCGCAATCACTTCTTATTATTTTATGTTTTCGCGGATTTTTTTGAGGTATGCATTGAGTGCTTTTTCGTCCTTTTGGTCGATAATGCCAATGAGTTCTTTTAGTTCTTCGCGAATTTTGCTAACCTGTCCACTGGTGCGGGGGTTAAACAGAATTTCGCGCAGCAGTGTATCGTCTTCACCCAATACTCCGCGAGCAATCTGCATGTGACGTTTAAAGGTAGTACCTGGTGCATCCTGATGTTTCATTACCGCAGCAAACACAAAGGTGCTCACAAAAGGGATGCTCAATGAGTATGCCACTGTCTCATCATGTTCGTCGAAGCTATATTCGCACACGTGCAAACCAAGGTGATTATACAGGTCGCGGAAAAACAGTCTACCCATATAGTCACCCTCTGTAATTACAATGGCGTTTTCATTGCTCAATGCGCCTAAGTTGGCAAAGGTAGGACCAAACATGGGGTGCGTACTTACATAGCGCATGCCACATTGGGTATAGAACTCACGTAACCCCGTTTTTACAGAAGCTATATCACTAATAATACAATCGTGTGGCAAGTGTGGAATAACCGCCTTAAACACATCGAGAGTATATTTTAGTGTTACGGCATTGATTACCATTTCGGGCTGAAAAACCTCAATTTCATCAAGCGATGTAAACCGTTGTGTGTTATACATAAAACGCAATCGCTTGGGGTCTACGTCATATACGGCTGTTTCGTGGTCGAAGCTGAGCAAGTCTACAAAAAACGAGCCCATCTTTCCGGCACCAAGAATAAGAATCTTCATTGTTTTAATGAGTGTATGTGCTAAATTGCTAATGAGCGGATAAACGGGGATATTTGTTTATGAGTGTATTTCATTAGCAAATTAGCATATAATTACTTGTTCATAACTTCAATTTGTTGACGTACGCTTTCTTCGTGGATGCTTTCAAACACATCTTTAATAAAGTCTGAAGCCATGCCACAAAGCACACCTTGTGCACCACGTTTGTCAAGAATTTCGGTGTAGCGACTTGTCTGTACCACTGTCATGTCGTGCATACGCTTGTATTCGCCAATTTCACGACTAATGCGCATACGTTTAGCTAAAAGCTCAATAAGTGTATTGTCTATTTCGTCAATTTGTTTGCGCAGTGCAGTGAGGCTTTCGGTAGTATCAGTGATTTTACGAATCACCAATTTATCGAGAATGAAGTCGAGAACATCAGGGGTAACCTGTTGGCTAGCATCACTCCAAGCAGCATCGGGATTGCAGTGACTCTCTACAATCAAACCTTCAAAGCCTAAGTCCATAGCCTGCTGACAGAGCGGTGCAATGAGTTCGCGTTTTCCACCAATGTGACTAGGGTCGCCAAAGATGGGAAGACCGGGACAGCGACGGCGCAATTCAATGGGTATATGCCACATAGGAAGGTTACGATAGAGCTTCTTCTCGTAAGTTGAGAAACCACGGTGAATCACGCCCAAACGAGTAATACCTGCTTGGTTGATGCGTTCAAGACCGCCAATCCAGAGTTCTAAGTCGGGGTTTACGGGGTTCTTTACCAACACGGGGATGTCCACACCTTTCAAAGTGTCGGCAATCTCTTGCATAGCAAAGGGGTTTGCCACAGTACGAGCACCAATCCAAAGCAAGTCGACACCTGCCTTTAAGCATGCCTCAACATGTGCGTGTGTAGCAACTTCGGTGCATACCTTCATGCCAAGTTCTTTTTGCACACGGTTCAACCATGCAAGACCTTCTTCGCCAACACCTTCAAAGCCTCCAGGTTTTGTACGGGGTTTCCAAATGCCAGCACGGAAAAGTTTTACACCTTTTTTTGAGAGTTGTGTGGCGGTGTTCATTACCTGTTCTTCGGTTTCGGCAGAGCAGGGACCAGCTATAACAATAGGACGTTTGTCGTCGTGTTCTGTCAAGTTGATTGGAGTGATGTTGAGTTCCATTTTGTATAAGTTTTTGAGTTTATAAGTTTAAAAGATAATTCAGAACCACTTGTAAAAGTTTGGTAGCTTTTTTCAAAGCACAGAATTTTTAGAATCCAACTTCTTTAATTCTGCGAAGAGCTTCAGCGAGTTTATCTTCTTTTGCGCAAAGCGAAATTCGGATGTAGCGTTTACCATTCGAGCCAAATATAAAGCCTGGGGTAATGAATACGCGTGCTTCGTGCAACACCTTTTCAGTGAGTTCTTCTACGTCGGCATAAGAGTCGGGAATGCGTCCCCAAAGGAACATACCTACTTGCGAAGGGTCGTATTCACAATGAAGGGCATCCATAATCTCGCCAGCCAATTTACGACGATGTGCATACACATTTACATTCGCTTCATGGTGCCACTCATCAGAGTTTTGATAAGCTTGTGCTGCAGCCAACTGTAAGGCGCGGAATGTACCCGAGTCAATGTTGCTCTTTACTTTAAGAATCCAACTTACGAAGGTTGCATTGGTGGCAAGCATACCCACACGCCAACCCGGCATATTGTGGCTTTTACTCATTGAGTTAAATTCAATGCAGTAATCTTTAGCACCAGGTACTTGCAAAATGCTTAAATGTTCTTTGCCTAAAATAAAACTGTAGGGATTATCATTCACTACCACAATATTGTGGCGACGTGCAAAGTCTACAAGTTTCTCGTAAGTAGCACGTTGTGCAGGAGCTCCTGTTGGCATATTCGGATAATTGCACCACATGAGTTTTACGTCGGTTAAGTCCATTGCTTCTAACTCCTCAAAGTTAGGTTGCCAACCATTCTCGGGCGTGAGGTTGTAGTTTACAATGGTGCATCCCAAAAGTTTTGAGAGCGAGGTGTAAGTAGGATAACCCGGATTAGGCACCAAAACCTTTTCGCCAGGATTAACAAAAGCCAATGTAGTGTGCAGAATACCCTCTTTCGAACCAATCAGAGGTTGAATTTCGGTCTTTGCATCCAGTTCTACACCGAACCATCTTTTATAAAATCCTGCCATAGCCTCGCGCAGTTCAGGAATACCCGTTGTGGGTTGATAACCATGTGCATTAGGCTTTTGTGCTTCGCGACACAGCGTGTCGATTGTTTCGGGTGAAGGAGGCATATCGGGCGATCCGATAGCCAATGAAATAATATCCTTTCCTTCGGCATTAAAGCGAGCTACCTCTTTGCCTTTACGCGAAAAGTAGTATTCGCTCACGCTTTCTAAGCGTTGAGCAGGTTGAATATGCAGTGTCATAGTTCGGTTTTTATTTGGCGTTATATTCTCCCAAAATTTTTAGTTCTCTCAGTAGCGGACGTACCGCATCAATGCTTTGGCGATAGCGCACATAGTCATCGTATGCCACGTCTACATAGAACAGATATTCCCATTCGCGTCCGATAATGGGCAACGACTGAATTTTGGTTAGGTTAATCTTATAGAACGAGAAGATGCTCAATACTTGCGAGAGCGACCCTTCTTCGTGTGGCAATGAAAATACAATACTACTTTTGTTTGTATGGTGCAAGTCGCGGTGTTTATCTGCCGACCAAGGGTCGCACATAAGCAAGAAGCGTGTAAAGTTGTGCTTATTATCTTCAATGCCTTGTTCAAGCACCTTCATGCCATAGAGTGGGGCAGCGCCTGCATGACAAATTGCGGCATGTCCGCGCAAGTGTTTGCGGCTAATCATTTCGGCTGATCCAGCGGTATCTTCCGCTTCTACCACTTTTATGTTCGGATGTTTTTTCAGAAAATCGTGACATTGCATCAGTGCCACAGGATGAGAGTTCACTTCGGTGATGGTGTCCCAATCATCTTCGGGCAAACACATAATGCTGTGTTCAATGTGTAACTTATGTTCGCCAATAATGGTCATACCACTTTCGCGCAACAATTCGTAGTTATGAAGCAGCGAACCTGCTATGGTATTTTCAATGGCCATCAATCCTAATCGCGAATAGTCATCGCGCATTTGGTTAAAAATGTCTTCAAACGTATCGCAGCAAATCAGTTCTACTTCCTCGTCCTTATAATATTGATGGGCGGCAATGTCGTGGAACGAACCTTTGATGCCTTGTATTGCGATTTTCTTCATACAAATTTTATATAGTATTGTAGCAAAAATCCCGCTCCTTATTCAGAAGCGGGATTTCGTAATTCATTATTCAAACTCTTTGATTATGGTATGCGACGTCCCGCTCTGCTTGTTCGGCAAAGTAAAAATAAAAACCGTAAAAGAAGAATGCGCGATTTTGCATAATCTATTTTTTTGAATCGTTGAGTTTTGTTATTTCCAAGGGCAAAAGTAATACATTTTTTATATACAACAAACATTTGGTTAGTTTTTTATTGAAAAAAATGTAAGTTTGGCATTTAGCCCCTGCTTTTATTGACTATTTTTCTGAAAATCCTTGTCTATGCACAATTCTACAGTCCCATTCATAGCCCAAAGCCATTTTGTATATGGTTGTGCAGTGGGGAATATGAAATAATAATGAATAAATGGCTGACACGGTGTGTTACAGCCATTTATAAATTCTATTTATATTCAATATTCCCAATTACAACAACTCGGGCAGTTGAAAAAGTTTTGTGCCGTTAGAACCTTTAACCAAAATCAAGCGTTCTTCAGGACGGTCGCCCCCTGTAAGTGCAGTACGCACAGCTTCTACATCAGGGAACCAACGTACGATTTCAGAAAGTTCAGAGAATGGTTGAAATTCTTCACCAACAAGCCACACCTCTTCGCACCCTGTGTTAAGGGCTTGTTCTGCCACCTTTTGGTGTTCTTGTGTTGAAACCTCGCCCAGCTCACGCATCTCGCCCAAAATCACCATCTTGTGGGTAGCTTTAATGGTGGCAAAGTTATCGAGAGCTGCCTTCATACTTGTGGGGTTTGCATTATAGGCATCCACAATAAGCGTGTTGTGTGCAGTCTTCACCATTTCGCTACGGTTGTTCGTAGGCTGATACTCACCAATGGCTTGTGCTGCCTCAGCTGCACTTACTCCAAAGTGATGTCCTACAGCAATAGCTGCCAAAGCATTAGTCACGTTATACGAACCAATAAGGTGTGTTTGCACCATGTGCCATTCAGTCTCGCCCTTTATGCGAAAACGGAATTTGAGGTAAGGATTGCATTCTACCACTTCACCTTCTACACCATATTCATGACCAGGTGTGCCGTAGGTCTCAGCACACAAATCATGGGCTATAGGACGTAAATATTCGTTGTCGCCATCCAAGAAAATAAAGGCACCCTTCTTTTGACGCAAATAGTCATAGAGTTCGCCTTTGGTGTGAATCACTCCCTCAAACGAGCCAAAGCCTTCAAGGTGTGCGCGACCTACGTTTGTAATCAATCCACAGTCTGCATCTACAATCTTCGACAATTCTGCAATTTCTCCAGGGTGATTTGCTCCCGTTTCAATCACAGCAATGGTGTTTTCTGCCGTCAGTCGCAACAAGGTTTTGGGCACACCAATGTGGTTGTTAAAGTTGCCTTGTGTATAAAGCACATTATGCTTCGTGCCCAACACTGTTGCAGTGAGTTCTTTTGTGGTGGTTTTACCATTTGTACCAGTAATTTGTACAATGGGGGTACCCAATTGTTCGCGGTGATAGTGTGCCAACTGTTGTAAAGTGCTCAGCACATTGTCTACCACAATTACTTGGTTGGATGAGCCTTGCAGTTGGGCATCGTCTACCACAGCATAGGCACAACCACTCTCAAGGGCTTTCAGAGCAAAGTCATTGCCATTAAACGAAGCGCCACGGAGGGCAAAGAATATAGAGCCGGCAGGACAGTTTCGTGTGTCGGTAGTGATTACGGGATGTTCCGTAAACAGCGTGTAGAGTTCTGAAATGGTCATTGCATTGAACTTTATTAGTTGCTGCAAAGTTACAAAAAAAGTGTCGTTCGCCATATTGCAAACGACACTTTATAAATTTCATGTCAAATCAAAGTTGACTTTATTCATTAAGGAACGAGCACCTTCTTGCCATTGGCTACATATACACCGCTGGGAAGATATACGTTTTCGTTACCTTGAACAGTCTGAGCAAATACAGTGCGACCTTGCATGTCTACGATGCTTACGTGAGCAGCCTTAGCGCTAACGATGCGCACCTTTCCAGGATAAGCATAAATGTCTACATCGCTGTTAGCCTGTGCATGGTTAATGCCAGTAGCAATGTCGCCACCTTCCTTCTGGTAAACACGTACCCAGTCAAACTTAGTTTCATATTCAAAGTTTACATCAGGAGCTGCAGCCCAACCACCGTTACCTACACTCTGGTTAAGAATGATGTAGAAAGGCTTGTTATAGGGCCACTGTGCAGTAGCATTGTCACCTGTGAGATCTGTCTTACGAGCGTAAGAGAATACTTGCTTACCATCAACGAACCACTTAAGAATGTCCTCAGTCCATTCTAAACCATAGGTGTGGTATTCATCGAGAGCAGCTGTTGAAGTACCTGACTTTTGGGGGTCGTTACCCTTGTTCATACATTCAGAACCATCCTTAGTGCTGTTAGCCCATTTAGTATGGATAGTGTGGTAGGTAGTATTCGCAGCGTCAATCTGTTCCCAGATGTCAATTTCGCCACTATAGGGCCAGCCACCGTATGTAGCCTTGTTAGGCATCATCCAGAATGCAGGGAAGTTACCACTGTGACCGATGTTCTTGACACGACCTTCTACCTTACCATAAGTAAAGGTAACTTTGTCAGACGATTCAATAGCACCGCTAATCATCTGTTGCTTGTTCTTGTTGCCGTCGAGTTCGTCGTCGAATGTGTTCTTTACACACTTCAAAACGAGTTTACCATCTTCAATCCATCCAGTCTTCTTTTGACCTGCTACAGTCTGTGCGCAGAAACGCTTCCAAGTAGGATTCTCACGGCTTGAACGAGTCCAGAAATGTGAGTCAGGTTGACTACCATCTTCAGTGTTAAACTCATCAGCAAACACGAGTTTGTAGGGCGAAGAACCATTGTTCTTGAATACAGCAGTAAGGCGTACGTCACCATCTACTTTTTCGCCAGAAATAGTGCAACTACCGTCAGTAACTTCGGCAGTGTATTCTTCCCACTGTTTTTCACCATTTACAGTCTGCTCACCATTAAGGTTCTTACCATGACGAACAGTAATGCCTGTAGTCGTGTAGTTTTCGTCAAGACCTACAGCCTTCACGTCGATGTCCTGACCTTCCATGATGTATTCGGGTAAACCTGTGTTACCAGCGCCTACAATCGAACCATCAGTAGTTTGCACGTCAAGTTTTACCTTGGGATATTCGTCAACTACGTTAAATACGAAGTCTACAATATGACCACCATTATTGTCGATAAAGTTTGAATCATATTTTGAGCCATAACGACCTGCAGGGTCTGTACAATCCCAGTCTATTTTCAAACGTCCACGATATGCGCCTGTCGGCAAACCTGCGGGTAATGAGAACTGAGGCATAGAGTTTGTTGCACCCCATTGGTCTGCGCTTTGGTCATTGTAACCTACGTTTTGTCCCTTACTGTTTTTGCCGTTGGCATAAGTGTAAGAGAGCATTTCACCATTGAATGCAGGAGTACCATCAGCATTTACCGAGAGGTCGAACTTACCATCACCATCAAGGTCCACATAGAGGTAAGCATGCATGTTTGGCGCTTTACCATCATTATAGTAGATATCTGTAGTGATAGCTTCACCGCTCTTTACGTAAATCTTCTTACTTGTACCATCCAAGTAAATCAAGTCTGGGTCAACAGCATTAATTTTTTGCTTGGTATTGTTGCTTGCTGTACTGAATGCTAAGTAGCCAAATTTACGTTGTGAATCACTGCGATTAATCTTTAAATTCTTCGGGAAGTTAACGGCATACTTTTCAGTAGTTTCGCTATTATCTACAGAAACGAAGGTCGGGGTAATTACTATGTCACCATCAACATACTCAGCTGGGATTGTATAGGTGTTATCTTTAGCCATATAAGCAGGGATAACAACATCCGTGTATTGTGGTGTTTCGTTGATGAGCGAGTCTTTACCTTCAACATTGTAACCATGGCGGATAGTAAATTTACCCAACTTAAAGTTGTCGGCAGGCTTAAACTTTACAGTGTAGGGTTTACCAAATTCGATTTCGTGCTTTTCGAATTTAGAGCCGTCAAGCTTAGTCATTTCGCCATTGGTACCTTCGCTGCTCAAACCACGTGAGATGTTAACCTTTTCTCCATGTACGTTAAGGCGAGTGTCAACAATTACACCACCGTTCGATTTAATAGAGTTGTTACCTTGAGCATCGCCAGCATTACCTCCAGCATCAATGTTGTCCCAGTCAATCTTATAACGTAGACGATAGAAGCCCGGAGTGAGGTTCGAAGGAATGTTGAAGGCGGGAAGGTTCTTGTTGTTGCCACTTGCAGCGTTACCTGCGCTATTCTTTCCTTGATATACAGAGTAGCTCATGATATCGCTCTCAGCACCAGGAGTACCGTCTTCATTGAGCGTTAAGTCAAACTTACCATCGTTGTTTTTATCGAGGTATACGTAAGCGTGCATCCAACCACCAATATAGTCGATAGAAGCCGTAGCACTTTCGCCAGCTTTAGCCTTGATAGACGAAGCGAGCAAGTCTTGGTACATGAGTTTATTGGTCTTCTGCGCCACTGCAATGGTTTGGTTGCCGTCTGCAGTCTTCAATGTAATACCCTGTGTGTAACGGTTACCTGTACGACCCGATTGTTCAGACTTGTCGAAGTTTAAGGGGTATACGCCATATTGAATGTTAGGCATTGAAGAACTATTGATTTCAATGTCATCAATATAAACAGCGTAGTCTTCGTCAAGGTCGTGTGTTGACTGTACGTCAGGAGCAATGAGAAGGCTGTGAATAGACACACCAGGTGCAGAACTAATGGCGAATACTGCATCGCACCATTTTTCTGCCTTTACGCTTGAGATGCAGTTTGCCTCAACTTGTACCACGTCCTTTGATTGTTCAGGGCGGTCGTCGCGGCTACCCAAAGCAAAGAGCATGATATGTCCTGTTTTAGGTGTGTACATCTTAACGTGTACATATTGCACCTTAGGAGTGAGTTTAATGGGGGTAGGCAAACCTACACGTACACCAAAAGTGTTGCTACCAAAGCGTGAACGCTGGAAGGCAAGAACTTTTTCAGAGATGTTACCATCATTCGTAATATCGTCAACAACCTTATAGGGGTTATTGATAACTTTTACGTTGCCTTCGAGTTTGCCTTTACGGAAGGGTGAATCTTCCCATGTATCGAATACACCAAGCGAGGCGCCTTGTGTCTCTGTTGTTTCAAAGTCGATAACAGTGCTCTGTGCGCTTGTTGCCAAAGGTATAGTGAGCGCTGCAAGAGCTATATAATGCTTAATTTTCATTGTATATCGTCAAGAGATTAGGAATTAGAAGATAGAAAGGGTGTGCAATGTGGGACAAGCACGGCTGTCGGTAATTGTTACGCGTACATACTTAGCTGTTGTGCCTGCATCGTAGCTGTTACTTGTGCTACCATTAAGTGGAATAATACGTTTGTAACCCACAGTGGTAGTTTTGATGTTGCCGCCCTTCTTTGTCCAATTTTTACCATCGTTGCTAGTTTCAATGGTGAAACCCTTAATGCGTTGACCTAATTGGATGTACTCTTGCATCATCACGTAGTGGATAGGCTTAGCCTCGGGGAGTGTAACTGTAATTGTGATGTCAGAAGTTGTACCATCGGGAGCAGCCCAATAAGTATCAATCTTATTATCGATCATATTCTTGGCATCATAAGTCTTGGTAGCACCATTTGCACGAGTAGTTGAAGCTTCAATGGTAACACCTGATTGTTGTGCAAGGTCTGTACCAAGACGCTCTGTCAACATTTCACCCAACTTCTTGAGGTTATTTACGTCAACATCGGGCAAAAGACCGCGTTGGTCGGGCGGAAAGTTCAAAATAAGTGTAGCGTTACGACCTACTGTTTCAAGGTAAATCTTGAACATTTCGTCGGCAGACTTACAAGTTTCACCTTGGTGCCAGAACCAACCCTTAGTAGTTGCCTTTGCATCGCTTTCGCCAGGGAACCACTTCCAAGCGTTCTCATCACCGTCAGTACCATCGCCCATCGACCAGCAAGTTTCGCCAGCCCAACCAGATTCGTTACCAATCCAACGTGCTTCGCCACCTACACCCCAAAGGATGATATTAGGGCACATTGAGTGAATTTTGTCGCGAAGGTTGGGAATGTCATAATAGCGAGTGGCATTGTCAATGGTACGGCTACCAGTTTTTCCTTCACCATAGTCTCCACCGTAGTAGCCAGCGTGGTCTCCACCTGAAGCACCATCAAACCACATTTCGAATTGGTCTGCACCATATTCTGCGATTTCTTCGCATTGGGGAAGGAATACTTTCTTGGCGTAGTCGTCAGTGTAGAAACCATCATCGCCTTTAATACCCCACCATTTGCTGCTAAGGTCCCACGGAGAAATGTAGAAACCATATTTCAAGCCAAGATCTTGGGCTGCTGCAGCAAAGTCTCTAGGGATATTGGTGTTCTTACCAAAATCGTTACCAGCGTTCTTTACGCTGTGGGTAGTAGTTTCAGTAGGCCAAAGGCAGAAACCATCGTGGTGTTTTACCACAGCAATACCACCTTTCATACCACCAGCCTTAATAGCTTCGAGCCATTGGCGAGGGTTAGGAGCCTGAGTCGGTGCAAACAGGCTTTCTTTTTCTGTACCATTACCCCATTCAGAGTTAGTGTAGGTGTTCATTCCGTAGTGGAAGAAGGCATAGAACTCTGTTTGGTTCCAAGCCAATTGACGGGCTGAAGGAACAGGGAATACGGGACGAGGTTCATTTTCCGAAGAATAGGGATTCGTCGTACTTTCCAACGTAAATTCTTCAGTCTGTGCCATAGAGAGGGTAGGGAACCCTGCTGTTAAGCAAAGAGCTGAGAGCAAGATGGAGATTTTTTTCATAAAAAGTTGTAGAATTAGGTTGTCTGCCTAAAGTTGTCTAAAGGCAGGCGTTTATAGATTTGTAGATTTTTTTGTATTGCGAGAGAGGTCTGTTTACGCCGGATAATTCAAATTATCGCTTGTGGCGTGATTGAGTACCTCTAAATATTTGCGAGCCTCATAGCGTGCCATGGGCAAGTCTTGCAAAAGGTAGTTTCCGCAGTCGCGTTCTGTAGCACCAGGAATATCTCCCTCATAGTTTGCTACAAACTCAAAGGTTTCCTTCATCAAGGGCAGAATGTCGGCACTCGTAAGGTCACCCTTCATTAGCAAGTAGTTACCTGTGAGACATCCCATTGGTCCCCAATATACCACGCGCTCTTTCCACACAGGGTGGTTGCGCAAAAAAGTAGCAGCCAAGTGCTCAATGGTGTGAATCGCACCTTGTCCAAGTGCAGGTTCGCGATTAGGCAATTTCATGCGCACGTCGAAGGTGGTAACCACTTCGTTTCCCACCTGGTCTTTACGACTCACGTAAATGCCACGGTTCAAGCGAGTGTGGTCTATCGTAAAACTGGGTATCTTTTCCATTTTCGATTTTCGTTTTTAGTTGAGGCTTTTCTGGTTGCATGATTTCAGCAACTGAAAATTAAATATTCGTAAGAGCTTCGAGCAATGCTTTGGTTACGCCGAATGAGCGGTCCGCCATAGTTTCCCAAAAGTTTTGGTATTGGTCAAAATGCTTATCTGCCCCAGGTGTGTCGCTAATAATGCGGAAGCTAAGGAAGGGAACACCATAGAGGTAGCACACTTGTGCCAAAGCACCGCTTTCCATGTCTACAGCCAATCCCTCGGGATAGCGATCTTTAATTTTTTGGAGTTGTGTTTTATCAGTAATAAACTGGTCGCCACTACATATCAATCCTCCGTGAATATTTGTTTCTTCAGTGTGAATTTGCATAGCAGCGTCATAAAGTTTCGTGTCAGCTTCATAGTATAGTGGCAAGCCTTGCACTTGTCCAAGTTCCGATTCAGGTCCACAATCTACATCGTGATAAGCCACTTGTTTACCAGCCACCACGTCCATTACTTGCAGTGTAGCATCTATGCCACCAGCCACTCCCGTGTTAATCAGTGCATCGGGTTTATAGCGGTGAATCAGTTCTACAGCTCCCACAGCGGCATTTACTTTGCCAATACCGCTTTCCATCAGCACCAGGTGTTTACCATTAAGTTTGCCTTCTACAAAACAGAAGCGTCCTTCTTCAACGTGTTTCACACCCGTCAAGAGTGCCACAATTTGCTCATGCTCTTTATGCATGGCATTGATTATAGCTATCGTCATTTTCAATGTGTTTATACTATGTTCGCTCACAAAAATGTATTTGCGTGAGCAAAGTTACAGTAAAAGCGCAAATTGTGCAAATACAACCCCTTCTTTTGCAAAAAAAATAGTAAAAATAGCTATATTTTTTTGTTATTAAGCATTACAAATCAACGATTTAAGGGGTGTGTAAAATGTTTTTCTAGGGATTAGTTATAATGGATTACCCCGTTAGGGGTGAGATAAGGTAGCCAGGTATGTGAAGGGAACTTGTTCCACTTCACATGCCTGGTTTATGCGGACCACCACACCAAATGGGGCACCCTGTTATGGGTGAGATTGCACCTAGGCGAACAGCCGTTTT
>UQQN01000034.1 GCA_900543155.1 uncultured Prevotella sp. | reverse complement strand
CATTCACATACCTGGCTACCTTATCTCACCCCTAACGGGGTAATCCATTATAACGACACGTAATTAGAGTTTTGTATATTACGATTCTTGATGAATATCAATAATTTACAATATTAGAATGTCCTCAAAATCATGCAGAAAGATATTGTGGATTTTGAACACCCTACCTAACGGGGTAATCCATTTTTAACCATTCCCCTTATCAGTGTCAAAATTCCAATAAAGTTATGCACAAAAATCCATTTTATCCTGCGTAAATGGCAAAGATTGTGGGGATTTTGTTTAAGTCGGGTGGGGGGGCTTGCTTCCATTCTTTAACCGTTTTAGAGCAGATGTACTCTTTTTCTGTGGTTAAACCCGAGGCTATGCATAGACGTGTGCGTGGATTACATGCAGAGAGAATGTCGGCAATAATTTTGTGATTGCGATAAGGTGTTTCAATAAAAAGTTGGGTTTGATGCTCTGCAGCCGAACGACTTTCAAGTTGCTTTAAACGCTTGGCACGGTCGGTGGGGGCAATAGGAAGGTATCCATGGAAGGCAAAACTCTGTCCGTTGAAACCTGAGCCCATTACAGCCAAAAGTATAGAAGAGGGACCCACCAAAGGCACTACTTTGAGTCCTTCGCGTTGGGCAATAGCCACTACATCTGCTCCAGGATCGGCTACAGCAGGACAGCCTGCTTCGCTAATTACACCCATGTCTTCGCCATTGCGCAGTGCATCTAAGTATTTTGAAAAACTTGCTGCATCGGCGTGTTTGCCCATGGGGTAGAATGTGAGTTCGTCGATGTTGATGTCGCGGTCTACTTGCTTTAAGAAGCGTCGAGCCGTGCGCACTTCTTCAACAATGAAGTGGCGAATGTTGCATATAACTTGTTTGTTGTAGGCTGGGAGTACTTGTTCGATAGGTGTGTTGCCTAAGGTTACGGGGATGAGATATAATGGCATAAGTAAGTTAAGTATTAAGTATTAAGTATTACATTCTTGGTAGAAGCGAATTTTAAGTAATAAAGTAATTAGTATTACAAACTAATGGCAGATTCAAAATAATACATACCTATAAATAAGGTGTTGTTTAAGAATTGCTGAATTCATTAGTTTGTAATACTTAATACTTAATACTTAAATCTTTAGTATTTGCTTTCTTTGAGAATGCGGTCGTATTGTGTTGTGTTGAGCAGTGAATCGAGTGAAACTTCGGGGTGTAACTTCATGTAATTGTCGACGATGCGTAGTCCAATCCATAGTCCGACACCACGTGAGTGAGAGTCCTTAAAATAGGGGTTCTTATTGCTTGTCATCATGATGGCATCGATAAGTTCTTTGTCATTGCTATTCCATATTTCAGGACGTTTCAATTCTTTCCACACATCGCGTTCGTGCGTGTTATACCAAACCTTTGTGGCAGCTTGGTAAGCCGCAATGTCAATGGGTGGTTTGTTCACTAATTGTGCTACTATCCAACCTATTATTCCACGGTGAATCAGTATGTTTTTCAACGAAGGTTCGTTAAAATTTTTGCTATAGGGATATTGCTGCACAAGGTAGAAGAACAAGCATTCTTGTACCATGCGTGCAGGTTCCATTGTTACGCGCTGATTTTCATAGAAGTATTTGGTGTAGGCAGGATAATCCGTACCCATATACTTGTCTAAGCTAATGCCAATGAGACTATCGCCCACTACGATGCTTTGGTTAAATGCCGAGTTTTGTGTATACACTTTAGGCTTGACAAATGTTGAATTTTCAGCTTCAAGACGTTGAAAGGCACTTGTCAATTCTTTTTCAAAGTGCTGCATGTGTTCGTACTTTTTACCCACATCTTTGCGCAGTTGCACTAATATAGGGTCGTTGTAGTAAGCACGCAGACTATCTTCTATACCCTCTTGGTCGGCATGTCCTAATTTTAAGACATCCTCGATGAGGACACGTGTTTCGCGCGGAAACTCTGTGTTCATTTTTTGCCATAAACCAATGTTTCCGCTGCTTACGTAGTCTTCTACCAAACGATCGTAGCGTACGATGTGTACTTGTTCGTCTTGACCGCTTTTAAGTAAACTGCGGTCAAGTTGACATGCTGTGAGGCATAATATGGTTATGAATGCCCCCACAAGTGTGTGTATGTAGTTTTTAATAAATAACAATCTGATATCCTTTTTTATTTTATATGGGTGTGTGCCTCACGCACACAATAAATTGCTGCAAAGTTAGCGCAAAATGCGTTAAATATCAAGTAATAATGTGATTTTTATGGCAAAATGATGAATAATAAAGGGTTTCTTGCTAGAAAAATAATAGCAATAGCACTTTTATTTATTCAATTGTTATTAAATATCTAATTGGCTGAACTTTTTGTTTCCACTATAATATAGCCACAAGATGCTACGGTCAATGCGTCCTTCGATATGCTTTCCGCCGTTAACAGACAGTTGCAAATTATGTTTGCGGTCTTTCTCGAAGTCGGGGCGCATACGTGCAAACTCCTTACGCGCCTTAATTACAGCCTTAAAATTCTTTACATCGCCTGTAAGCAAGAATTTGAGTGCTGCAATCCAGTCTAAGGTTTTGCGTGTGCGCATCACACGATTTAATTCATCCTCGGGCAAGTTTTTGTAGAGCATTAGTAAGTTGTTTCTGAAGTTCAAAAACGTTTTACGCGGATTGCCTGCATCGAGTGTGCCACCTCCTACGTGGAATGCCTTGCTCTCGGGTACGCACACAATGCCACGTCCGCGAGCTCGCAAACGCCAACAAAGGTCAATCTCCTCCATGTGTGCAAAGAATCGACCATCTAGTCCACCGCTTGTTTGCCAATCTTCGCGTCGAACCATTAAGGCTGCGCCTGTGGCCCAAAACAGCGGGCGGATGGTGTCGTATTGTCCTTGGTCTTGTTCGACATCAGCGAAGATACGTCCACGACAAAAAGGGTAGCCATAGGCATCAATAAAACCACCTGCACCACCCGCATACTCAAACATGGTTTTATCCTTTTGACTCAGCAGTTTAGGTTGGCAAGCTGCTGTTTCGGGATGTGCTTCCATGTATGCCAATAAGGGCGTAAGCCAATGCTCGGGAACTTCGACATCAGAGTTAAGCAATAAATAATAAGGTGCATCAATTTGTTTTAACGCCTGATTATAACCCTCAGCAAAACCATAGTTTTGGGGAAGGGGCAGTTGCAGCACTTCGGGGAACTCCTCAGTGAGCATTTGCAATGATCCGTCGGTTGAGCCATTGTCGGCTACAATTACACACCCTTCGGGTTGTGAGTTTTTCACAACTGAGGGAAGGAAACGGCGCATCATGTCGCGGCCATTCCAATTAAGAATCACTACTGCAATTTTGTCAGTCTTTATCATTGTTGCTTTAGTTTTTAGCCATTAGGCATTCACCTTTTTCGTCGAAATTGCCCAAAACGACGCGTGTCACTGTGTTGTCTTCAGTGCAGGTGTCAGAAGTTTGTTTTACGCGGATGTAGTTATCGGTAAAACCTTGCATGGGTTCGCCTTCGCGAGTATGTTCCCATAACACGGGGCGTTCTGTACCCATAAATTTGGTGTAATGTGCACGGCGTTTTTCTTCGGAGAGAGCCAATAAACGTTGGCTACGTGCATGCTTGGTTTGTGGCGAAACCACATAAGGAATTTCGAGCGCCTTTGTGCCAGGGCGTTCGCTATAGCTAAACACGTGTAATTGCGAAATGTCTAAGCCTTCAATAAATTGGTAAGCCTCTTCAAAACACTCGTCAGTTTCGCCACGCATACCCACAATTACATCCACCCCGATAAAGGCATCGGGCATGATTTCTTTGATGCGTTTGATTTTGCTGGCAAAGAGGGCAGTGTCGTAATGGCGGTGCATGAGTTTGAGAACCGTGTCGCTACCACATTGCAAAGGAATGTGGAAGTGAGGCATAAAAGCACGCGATTTGGCACAGAATTCTATAATTTCATCGGTTAGCAAATTGGGTTCAATGCTCGAGATGCGATAGCGTTCGATGCCTTCAACTTGGTCGAGTGCTTTGATAAGTTCAATAAAAGTTTCGCCTGTAGAGCGTCCGAAGTCACCTGTGTTAACACCCGTAAGTACGATTTCTTTACCTCCTTCGGCAGCCACTTGTTCGGCTTGTTTCACCAACGAGGCAATACTGCCATTGCGTGAGCGTCCACGGGCAATGGGTATGGTGCAATAGGTGCAATAATAGTTGCAACCATCTTGCACCTTCAAGAAATAGCGGGTGCGATCGCCACGTGAGCACGAGGGTACAAAGGTGCGAATGTCTTTCGTGGGTACACTAATAGCCTCGTGGCAAGCGTCGCCACCTTCGAGCGCCATTTTTTGTGCCAAGCGTTCTTCAATATATTGCATGACATCGCCCTTTTGTTCCATGCCCAACACTAAGTCTACTCCAGGGAATGTGGCAATTTCGTTGGCTTTGAGCTGTGCATAGCAACCCATTACCACTACAAAAGCACCAGGGTGTTCGCGTGTGAAGCGGTGAATAGCTTGTCGGCATTTATGGTCTGCCACGTCGGTCACAGAACAAGTGTTGACAATACAGATGTCGGCTTTTTCGCCCTTTTGTACAGTCTGTACGCCTTCACGTTCCATTTGGTCGCGCAGTGACGAAGTTTCAGCAAAATTGAGTTTGCATCCCAAAGTTTGGTATGCAGCTTTTTTATGATTGAGTAGAGACATTCGTTGTTTAATTATTGTGTGGTTCAAAAAATGATTTTAAAATTCTGATAGTCAGAATTATTAGAGCCACCTTTGTTTTTTAATGCGTGGTATAAATTCTTCTTTTGGTTGAGACTGTAGTACCACATCTGTGCAAAGTTAGGCATAAGTTGGTTACCATACAAGCATTTTTTAGGCAATTTCTGTAATTTGTAGCAAATGCGGATTAGAATGCCACCAAAACTTTTGTGGTTAAAAACCTTACTAACGTTTGCCCTCGTGCTATAAAATCGTTATTTTTGCATTTTATGCGTACCAACACAACAAAAATGGCAATAAATAAGAAAATACATAAAATAGAACTGCTTGCGCCAGCCCGTAATGCTGAGATAGGCAAGGAAGCCATATTGCATGGTGCAGATGCTGTGTATATTGGTGGTCCAAGTTTCGGAGCACGTTTAGCAGCAGGCAATTCGGTTGAAGATATTGCAGCGCTTTGTGGCTTTGCTCATTTATATGGTGCTCGCGTTTATGTGACACTCAACACCATTCTTTGGGATTCAGAGTTGAAAGAAGCTGAGGCCTTGGTGTGGCAACTTTATGAGGTGGGAGTGGATGCACTTATTGTGCAAGACTTGGCATTGCTCAAAATGAATCTTCCGCCTATTGCCTTGCATGCTTCTACGCAGATGGATAATTGCACACCGCAAAAGGCACAGTGGCTTGAGGCTGCGGGTTTTAGACAAATCGTGTTGGCACGCGAGATGTCGATAGAGCAAACTCGTGAGATTGCGCAAAGTGTGCGTGTACCCATTGAGGCTTTTGTGCATGGCGCCCTTTGTGTGAGTTATAGTGGGCGTTGCTATGCTTCACAATATTGCTTTAGTCGTTCTGCCAATAGGGGATGTTGCGCTCAGTTCTGTCGTTTAGCTTTCGATTTGATAGACGAGAATGGCGATGTGTTGGTAAAAAATAAGCATTTGCTCTCGCTCAAAGATATGAACCGTACACAGGGACTTGAGGAGATGATGGATGCAGGTGTAAGGTCGTTTAAAATAGAAGGCAGATTAAAGGATGCCGACTATGTGAAGAATGTGACAGCTTGGTATCGTCAACACATAGACGAGGTGTTGAACCGTCGTGCTGACGACTATATACGTGCTTCGTATGGCACATCGCATATTTCATTCCAACCTAACGTAGATCGTTCGTTTAACCGTGGTTTTACTGAATATTTTTTGCATGGTCGTACAGCCAAACCCATCCATTCGTTTGCTACGCCTAAGGCAGTAGGTCCTGTAGTGGGAAAAGTGGGGCGCACCGATCGTCGCTCTTTTTGTTTTGAAGCCTCTCGCACATTGGCAGCGCCACTTACTGCGGGTGATGGACTTTGTTATGTAGACGAAGATGGTACTTTGCAAGGCTTTAGAGTAAATAAGGTAGAAGGGCGTAATGTTTTTCCTGCCACAATGCCCCGACTGCGTGTGGGCACTGTGTTGCACCGTAGTTTAGACTTTGCCTTTGATAAGGCACTTGCAAAAGCTACGGCAAAACGCACCTTGGCTGCGCACATCACCTTGCGTGAATTGGTTGAAGGGTATGCACTTGATATGGCAGACGAAAGTGGTTGTCATGTAACTATGCAGTTTGACTATCCGCACGAAGAAGCACGTTCTTCACAGCGTGAAGCTATTACGCGTCAGTTGTCGAAATTGGGCGATACACCTTTTGTTGCAGAATCTGTTAATATTGACGTAAAGGGCGAGCGGTTTATTCCAGCTTCGGTATTGACAGAATGGCGACGTAAGGTGTGTGAGCGTTTGCTAGCTGACCATCAAACTTGTTACGAGCGCGACCGTGCAGGACAAATAAAGCATGAGGCTTTGCAAAAGTTGCTCCCTAAGGAATTGGCTTTTAATGCCAATGTGGCGAACCATTTGGCTCAGGCGTTTTATGCGGAACATGGTGTGGGGGAGATTGCTCCTGCATTTGAACTGAGGGAACCGCAAGGCGAAGTGCCTGTGATGACTTGTAAACATTGCATAAGACATGCTTTAGGCATTTGCTTGAAAAAGGTGAAAAACTCGCCTCGCAGTCTTGCCTTGCGCTTGCCCGATGGACGAAGCTTCCCTTTGCAATTTGATTGTCGTAATTGCGAAATGAAAGTTTTAAAGAAATGATAGAAATAGTAAAAGCTCAAATAGCTGATATCGATGCCATTGCGCATGTTATGGCATGTGCGCGTGGTATTATGCAAGCTGATGGCAATCCGCACCAATGGCCTAGTGGTTATCCTGATTGTGACACATTACTTGCTGATATTGAGAGCGGGGTGGCACACGTTTGTAAAGTCCAAGGTGAGATTGTGGCATATTTTGCTTTGCTCGATGGACCTGACGAGTCGTATGCCCAAATAGAGGGTGGACATTGGTTAGACGATGTGCAACCTTATGTGGTGATTCATCGCTTGGCAAGTACGGGCAAGGTACGTGGGGTGTTTACCACAGTTATGGAGTTTGCGCTTAGCAAATGCTCGAATATTCGTATTGACACACACCGAGATAACCACATTATGCAACATTGTTTGCTGAAAAATGGTTTTGCCTATTGCGGCATTATCCATTTAGTGAGAAATGGTGGTGAACGCTTGGCATATCAAAAAGTTTGAGGCTGTTCTGCACCTGCAAGCATTCGTATAAGTTTTCAGATTAAAGGATATCTCGCAAGCCCTCTTTTAGTATTCTAAGCAAAAAAGATTTTTCGAAAAATGAAACAAAAATTTTTCCATATAGTCTTGTTAATAGCATGTTGTTGGCTCACAACATCGTGTTATTATTCGCACCCCAACAAGTCTGACCATTGGCTTGCTGCTAACGAGGGCGCGGTAGATTCTGTAAACTTTTTTATAAGTCACCATTATTGGACGGGTTATAATTTTCAGGCTACCGATTCGCTTCAAGTGGAAACAGCTCCTCCCCTTAAAGGATTGCCCGACTATGGTGCTTTGCTTAACGACACGGTGCGCATTGATAATGGCGATAATCTTGTTGTTGCCAAGGTGATGTATGTGCCAAACGACACTACAGACTCCGTATGGGTAAAGGTGGCACGCGACCAACTCACACAAGGGTGGGTGCGCGAAAGTACCTTGCTTGAACGTGTTGTGCCAGACGACCCCATTTCTAAATTTATTAGTTACTTTTCAGACAGTCGTTCGATTTATGCCTTGTCAGTGTTTGGCTTGGCTGTGTTGTTTTGGTTAGTGCAGAGCATCAGGCATAAGCGATTCAGAATGGTACACTTCAACGACATACCCAGTTTTTATCCAACTCTGCTTTGTCTGTGTGTAAGTGGCTCGGCAGCACTTTATGGCAGCATTCAGCGCTTTATTCCAGGTACATGGGTGGAGTTTTATTTCCATCCCACGCTTAATCCCTTTAATGTCGAACTACCACTTATTATGGCATTGTTCATAGCTTCGGTTTGGACATTGCTTATTGTGGGTGTGGCAGTAATTGACGAAATACGTCGTCAGCCCGACATAGGCGATAACCTCTCTTATTTGGCTTCGTTGGCAGGAATGTGTATGGTGCTTTATCTCATTTTTACACTCACCACTCCTATTTATATAGGTTATCCGTTGCTCGTGGCATATTGGATATTTGCCATCCGTCAATACATTGTACATCAGCCTTCGCACTTGCTTTGTGGCGTGTGTGGAAAATCTATCCCCAAGAAGGGACGATGTCCACATTGTGGCGCAATGAATGAATAATTATTGGGGAGATAATCCTTTAACTATATAATGCTCCTTGGTCCTAAAGGAGCATTTTGAAAATTGCATTATAAGACTTCTAAAAACAATAAAGTTATGACTAAACACATTGTTATGTTTAAGTTTCGCGACGATGTTGCCCCCGAGGTGCGTCAGGTAGCTCGCGAAGCATTTAAAAAAGGTATTGAAGCATTGCCTGCAACCATTTCGTTTATCCGTCAGGTGCATGTGGGGTTCAATATCAATGAAAACGAAAAGTGGGATATTTGTCTAGAATCTACCTTCGACAATCTTGACGACGTGAAGGCATATAGCGTACACCCTGCGCACAAGGCAGTAGCCTTAGAATTGATGAAGCACATTGGTGAACGTGCATGTGTGGATTTTGAGGCGTAATGCGTGAGTGTTCTAGTAAAGACACAAAAAAGTGGAAGTAAACTTAGTTGTTTGCTTCCACTTTTTGTGTCAATATGTAATAAGTGTCTTCTTAAAATTTCTCGTCTCTGAAGGTAGAGGCAGGAATGTTTGCAGCATTCACAAGGTTGGCACGTGTAAAGGGTTGCCAACCATATCGCACGGCTTTAGGTTGTGAAACGTTGGTAGATGTGAGTTTCACTTCATTGCCAATAATTGTGGCTTGTGCAGGATGGTAAATGCCATCGGCACCTGCCAATTCAAATCCAATGAGTTTGTTGCCATTTGCTGCATGCAGTCCTTGTGCATAGTCAAAGTGCAATATCACTATGTTCTTCTTGCACATAAAACCTTTGTATTGAGGTCCAGAAGGAATTACAGAATGTTGATAGGTGTGGCAGAGTGCTGAGGCTGCTAAGCGTTCAGCTACCTCACGTTTTTGTGTGGGATGCACATCCAACGAGTCACCAAGGTCGCTACAAACTGTCATCCAAGTATTGGGTAAAGAGGCAGCCATACGGCGTTGACTATCGCGGAAGTGTGGCCATGAGGGACGTGTGCCGATAGAAGAAAGTTGCACAAAGTAGAAAGGCAACTTGTCATTGCCAAAGAATTTGCGCCAACTCTGTTCAAGCATGGGGAAAAGACGTTCATGCACCTCAACATTGTCAGCATTCGACTCACCTTGATACCAAAGTACACCGCGAATATTGTAGTTTTGTAGCGGTAGCATGGCACTTTCAAACAAGTATGCAGGTTCGTAGGGATGGCGTTGCAAACGATTGGTTGCCTTGCGTGTATTTAAATCAGCACGTTCACGAACCCATCGCATAATAAAGTCATTGTGCTTCCAATTACGCAAAATGGCAGGGAACTCTTCTTCGAGTGTCGTACGGTCAATCCAGTCTTCACAACCAGAACCGCCTACGGCATTCGAGATGATGCCTACGTGACATTGTAAGCTGTCGGCAAGAATGCGTGCATAGTTAAAGCCAATGGCTGAAAAATTGCGTACATTCTTGGCATTGGCACGTTGCCATGAACCTAGAGAGACATAGAGCAAACGATTCACAGAGTCGAGACGTGCCGAATCCCATTCCATGGCGTAAGTAGGAATAATCGACGGCATGTTATAAAGGTGAATGCGCGAGCAAGTGTCGGCAGCAGCAATATCCTCCTTCGCTGTTTTAATTTGGTGGAGTTTGAGTTCCATGTTCGATTGACCTGAACAAAGCCAAACTTCGCCCACCCATACATCATTAAATGTCTTTTTGCCACTTGCAGCCTTAATCGTCAGTTCGTAAGGTCCGCCAGCTTCTTCGGCAGCAAAGGTGGTCTGCCATTTTCCAAAAGCATCGGCTGTGGTTTCAGCTTTTTTGCCGTGAAAATTCACATTGACTCGTTCGCCAGCATTCGCTGTGCCACAAATTTTTATAGGACTTTGGCGTTGAATTACCATGCCGTTGCTATAAGTGGCAGGCATTGCAAGTCCACCATAATTACCTGTAATGCCACTATATACCGTTTCAGCCAATATCTTAGCACCCTCGGGGTCGGGGTGGAGCGCATCAGGAAAAAGGTTAGGACGTGAATGTAACGATGTGTAAAGGTCTATCAGTCCTACATTGGCAGTAGCTGCTATTTGCTTAATTTTTTGCTGAATCATGCCATGCCACAAACGTGTTCCGCTGTCAAAGCGTGGATGGTCGTGGAATATAGGTGTCATCAAGCAAATCCAAATACGAGCTTTGGGGTTTGCCACACGGAATGAGTCTATCAATGCGCGATAATCGCCAATGAACTCATCGGCATGTTGAGGCCAATTTCGTGGGTCAGTGTCATTTAGTCCCAAATGAATTACCACCCAGTCTGCCTTATAGCGCACGGCATCTTTAAATTCGGGCAGACGTGTATAGGGGTTATGACCATTGTTGAGCAATGTGGCACCACTGTGTCCAAAGTTTTTTACCTCATAGCGTTCACCAAGCATTTGTTGTAAACGTACGGGGTAGGCTTGTGCGGCGCGGTCTGGCAGGTTATAGCCAAAGGTCACACTATTTCCTACGCAAGCTACTTTTATCTTGTCGCGTGCAGATAGTTGCAGCGAAAGCAACAAGCTAAGTAAAAAAAGCAGTCTCTTCATAAAATTTCAGATAAGCGTCATTGGTTATTCTAATACCCATACTTTGGTTTCGTGAGCATTTACATTGCTACTCCATTTGTTAGCATTCTTAGCCACATATTTGTGTTGCCAAACGTCGCGCATTTTGTATTTGCCGTCCAAACCAAGTTTTTTGAAGGCCACTGAAAGCTTTTGCGCCTTGTCAGCCGTGTTCATGATAGCAAGTGCATGACGATTGCCTGAGAGCGGACGTACAAATACCTGATAGTCCTTCTCGTTGATTACACGTGTAGCAGCTTTGCCCAGTGCATCTTGGTTAATAGCAATGATTTCTTTGTTCAAGATGATGCGACGGTCTTCGTCAGTGAGTTTTCGCAAGTCGTTAGTCAATGCCAAAGGTGAGCAAAGCATGCACCACATACTCATTTGCGTTTGATATTCGGTGTAAGTACATCCTACACCACCCAAATCGCTTGAAGGACCGCTATTGCCATTTAGTCCAATGACGAGCATATCCATGTCTGGCCATTGACCATGGCGGGCATAAGGAGCTAATGGGGCAGTAATGTTGATGATGTCGAGAATGCCCATACCACCTTGGTGAACAATATCTTTCCACATGTCGCGTACATCATAAGTTGTACGCCATAGTTGACCACCTACGCTTTCGCACCATTCTTCTGCTTGACGTTGTCCCCACTCACACACACCGAGTGCAATGTCGCGTCCACTATTTTGCAAGGCATCTGCCATGCGCTTATAGCGTCGGCGGGCAGTAGCGCTATCTTCAGGAGCGTTGCAATAGTCGTATTTTAAGTAGTCAATATCCCACGAAGCAAAGGTACGTGCATCTTGTTCCTCAAAACCTAAGCTTGCTGTAGCCCCTGCACAAGTCAGTTGGGCAGCATCTGAGTAAATGCCTAACTTTAAGCCCTTGCTATGTACGTAGTCAGCCAAAGCCTTGATGCCTGAGGGAAATTTCTTAGGATCGGGGATGATGTTGTTGTGCATGTCGCGTCCGCCTTGCCACAAGTCATCAATAAAGATGTATTTATAGCCAACATCTCTTAGTCCACTTTCAACCATAGCATCGGCTGTTTCGCGAATGAGTTGCTCGTTAATGTCACCCTTGAAGAGGTTCCATGTCATCCAACCCATAGGAGGGGTAGGTGTAAGTTGGTTACGCGGAGTTTGTTGTGCAGTCGCAGTAAGCGACAAGGCAGAGAAAAGGATAGTAAGAACTTTTTTCATAGTAATTTTTTGTTGAGGCAGGATCTAATTCTTTAGGTATTAGATCGATGCCTTTATTTAATAGTGAATTTTGTTAGACAGGGTAGGGGCGTGTTTTTTTAGAAAAAAGGATGTCTGAGAGAAAACAATGATTTTAGTGTCCCTCTTTAATTTTGCTCCTCTTTTGTTTGCTGCGCATTTTCCCAATCTTCCCACTCCTTCAGTGCCTTTTGCCAATCGGAAGCATCGTCTTTAGGAGTAGCTTGGGCTTCAGCTTCAGCCAATTGCTTGTCACGTTCACGATCACGTGCACGTTTAGCCAACATATTGGCAATTGTAGCCTCGTCTAAAATGTGGATGGCATGTCTAAGCACCGCATTGTCCAATTCTTCTGGACCAAACGCTTTGCCTGGTTCGTTAAAGTCAGAGATGTTAAATTCATAAGTAGTTCGCAACTCATGGCGAATTTGTTTCTGTCCAAAACGGTTCGCTTTATTTTTGAGTGCCAACAAGCGTTTAATTTCGTTGATTTCCTTTTGTGAGTATTTATTACGTCCCATAAAAGAGATTTTATTGAGCTTGCATGGAGCGTTAAAGCCCCAATTCATTAACAAAGTGTTCAGCCTCGTGCAGTGTGTTGAGCTTGCCCACATCCATCAGTCGCAAGTTAGGTTGCACACAACCACGAATATCAGCCTTAGCACACTCATTCAAATAGAAGTCCATGATGGGGAAAGCCTTAGGGTAGTGTTCCATGAGAGCAAAGAGTCGTGGCGAAAACATGTGAATGCCCGAGAAAGCATAGCGATGTAGTTTTTCGGGTTCAATGTCGGTAAAAGGACTACGTACCTCGCCCGTAGCAATATTTGTCCATCCGCGTAGGCGCATGTCGTCGTCAAAGAGTAAGTAGCGTTGCGTATCGCGTTCGCTCACAAGAAGTGTAGCATCGTGTGTAAGGTGGTTCTTATAAAACTCCTGAATCGGCGCATTGCTCAGAATGTCAACATTGTGAATAAGAATGGGCTGTCCGTCGTCACTAAAAAGTTCACCAGCCTTGCGTAGTCCCCCTCCTGTGTTTAGCAATTCCTCGCTTTCGTCAGAGATACGTACTGGTATGCGCCACTCATGTGCATTTATATAGTCAATGATTTGCTGTGCAAAGTGGTGTACGTTTACTACCACCTCGCTTGCTCCTTGTTCTATTAAGTGGTGCAGACAAATGTCAATAAGCGGACGTCCACCCACAGGCACCATAGCCTTGGGCATAGTGTCTGTGAGTGGACGTAAGCGGGTGCCAAGTCCCGCAGCAAAAAGCATTACTTTCATAAAAGCTTTGAGTTTATGGGAGAAAACAATTTATTTTTATTGAATCCTCCTTATTTGTTGAATCGGGCATAAGTCACCTGCATACTGATGGGCGAATCTTTTCCGCCTTCCAGTTGCACTGACGTAAGTCCCAACTGTGTTTTTACCTCGCGCAACGTATAAGTTACACCAGATGAAGTAGTAGTTTTTGTGTAGATAGCGTTTACGGGTAGCAGTGCAACCTTGTTCCAATCGGGGTTATTAGCTTCCCAAAGCGCATATTTTGCACGGCGCGTAGCTACATTGTCAGTCAGTGTAACGCCAGCCCCTTTGTCGCGTTCAGCTTTAAGGTAAGAGATGAGCGAAGCAATGTTGCTATAAGAGTAGTAATTCTGTTTGGCAGAAGTTGCAGAACTCAAGTAGCTTGTTTCGCTATCGGGCATTTTGTTTTGCTCAAAGAAAGTATTAATCTCGCATTTGCGCACCAATAACAATTGGCCGGGCACGGGCAAAGATGTTGTGTTCGTTTCGTCGGTTTTGCGACGAATAATAAGCTGAGCAATGTTTACACTGTCGTTATAGTGCGCACCATTCAAGTCTTTACCATCTACAATTTCGTCAATGGGTAAAGTCATTTCGGTGTAGTAGCACGAGGGCGACTTTACGTAAGTGCATGGCATATTTGCCAATTTATCCTCTGTCAGACTATTGGGGAATGTGTTGTTCGTATGGGTGGTTTGCAATACCTCTTCCGTACCACCAAAGCGTTGAATACCATCTACAATCGTATCCTTTCCAGTAGCATTTTGACTATGATATTGAAAGTATACATTCAGTGCCATCATAGCCGTTTTAATCATTACGCCCGTACCACCTGTGCTCTTAAAGCTAAAACCAGGGCATACATTGTGCAAGAAGGTATAAGAGTTTTTAAAGTGTTGCGGATTGGCATAATAATCGTCCATAATATGTTTACCATATTCTTCGGGCAATTTGATAACAATCTGTCGGTAGTATGACTTGCCATTCGTTTCATTATCGGGACGTGTTAAGTCCTTCACTGTATACGAAATCGATTTGTCAATGCCGTTAGGATTGATAAAATCGTCGGCATTGAGATTGGTATAATAGTTCTTATCCTCGTCGAGCACATTGTTGAGACTCAACTCTTGTGTGCGGAGCTTCATTGTGGTGAGCGAGTCACCATAATAACTATCGATGTAAAGACGAATGTCGCAAGAGTCCACCTTCACCGAGTTATCTTCTTCGAGCACAAGTTGTGTCTTTTTGGGCAATTTAAAGTCCTCGGGCAAATGAAACTGAGTGAGGAACCCCGAAGTGGTTTCAATATTCATTTCGGGATCGATGATGCTTCCCAAGTAGCACGAACTTGTGTTAGCCAGCACAGCCTCTTGTTTAGCCGTAGAGGTTGTGAGGTTAAACACCGAGTCGATGGCAGTAATTCTGTCATTGTCGGGCATGAGTCCATTGCCAATCATGGCAGTATCGTCGTCGCAAGCTGTCAGCGTAGCGCCGAGCAAGATGGCAAACAATATTTTTTTCATGCTGTTGCGCAAGTTTATTTTGTGGTTTAATGTAGGGATGGTCCCTTTTGAGATAAAGCTCGATGTATTGGGGTGGTTCTGTTCTCTTTATTCTATATATCGCATAGTCACACAGTGACGAGAACTTTCTCCCCTTTAGTAAAGCGCTTCAATCCACCCTTAAAGAGAATTAAAGCCCATGTATTTCAGAGTTTTATAGGTTATCTGTAATTCTGAATGCACATGGACTTTAATCGTGTAAAAATATGTGTGGTGTGCAGGTGTACAACGTGTGTTATTCGCCAGCCACCTGTTCAACAAATGCCTTATAGGCAGCCGCCTTCTCTTCTTCGGCGGGAGCGTTGAGAACGGGGATGTTCAGGCTCTTGGCATATTCAAGCATCGCGTCTTGCTTGCCAGCCTCGCCCTCGATAATACCATCGCTAAATGCCACAGCCAAACGTCCCAAGCTGTCAGCTTGGGTCAAGTCTACGCCAGCCTTAGCCACGGCTTCGGCATTTGCATCGCGGAACTCTAAGCACTCGGCAAAGCGTTCTGTGAGTTGTGCGTTAGGCATTTCGCCATAGAGTGAGCTAATTACTTTGGTGTTAGCAAACGAAGGCTCTTCGCGATAAGCAGTTTTGATGTAGAAAGGTACCACGGCAGAAATCCAACCTTGGCAATAAATTACATCGGGGCACCAACGTAATTTTTTTACAGTTTCGAGCACACCGCGTGCATAGAATACGGCGCGTTCAATGTTGTCCTCATATTCCTTACCATCCTCTTCGGCAAACATGCCACGCTTGTGGAAGTAGTCATCGTTATCGATGAAATACACCTGCATGCGTGCAGCTTGGATAGAGGCCACCTTAATAATCAGGGGATGATCAGTGTCATCAATGATGATGTTCATTCCCGAAAGGCGAATAACCTCATGCAACTGGTTACGACGCTCGTTGATAATTCCCCAACGGGGCATAAACGTGCGGATTTCGCAACCCTTCTCTTGTAAGGCTTGCGGCAACTTTCTGCCATCGATAGCCATAGGGCTTTCGGGCACATAAGGAGTCATCTCCTGGGTTACGAACAATACTTTTTTTGACATTATTATAAGATTATCTTTTTCGCGTAAGTGTTGGAGGCACGTTTTAGTTTCACATTTATGGAATATTTTTCAACACTCCCTAAACGTGATAGTGCATCCATCCTTAATTCATAAAAAATCAGTGTTGTTCCATATCTTTTTTCGCCACTCGCCATAGGCAAATAAGGCAATATTTCGATGAAACACACTAACTCACACTTGCAAAGTTAGCAAAAAAATCGGTAAGATGGTGCATCGAGATGGTATTTTAACTAGTTCTGCGTTAAAAATCACAGATTAAGCAGATAAAATGCAGCATATTTGCTAAGAAATGTGTTATTTTGCACTCTCATTTGGAACATTGTGCTAAAGTAATGTGCATAGTGTGCCTATGTTACTGACAAAAAGTTTTCAAAAATAACAATGAAAGTCTTTAATACAAAAGCCAATCTCGAAGCAGCCCTTGCAGCCGCTCGTGCCGAGGGAAAGAAAATAGGGTTGGTACCCACTATGGGTGCTTTGCATGCTGGTCATGCCTCATTGGTAGAGCGCTCAGTAAGTGAAAACGATGTCACTGTGGTGAGTGTATTTGTCAACCCCACACAGTTTAACGACAAAAACGACCTAAAAAATTATCCGCGTACACTCGAAGCCGACTGTCAGTTGCTCGAGTCGCTTGGTACTACTTATGTGTTTGCACCGAGCGTTGAAGAAGTTTATCCTGAACCCGACACACGCACCTTCTCTTATCCTCCCATCGACTCGGTGATGGAAGGTCCACGTCGTCCAGGTCATTTTAATGGTGTTTGCCAAATTGTGAGCAAACTATTCTACATGGTGCAGCCTGATCGTGCCTACTTTGGTGAGAAAGATTTTCAGCAAATTGCTGTAATCCGTGCAATGGTAGCCGACTTAAAACTGCCCATCGAACTTCGTCCATGTCCTATCGTGCGCGAAGAAAGCGGTTTAGCTCTTAGCTCGCGCAATGCTCTTCTCAGTGAGGGTGAAAAGCGTACGGCTGTGTGCATCTCGCAAGCCTTAAAAACCAGTGTAGAATTTGCTAAAAATCACACAGTGGCTGAAACACACGACCTCGTGGTAGGTGCGCTCAATGCTACTAGGGGACTTGAGGTGGAGTATTTCGAGATTGTAAACGGAATTACTTTGCAGCCCGTTGCCTCGTGGGACGAAGCACCTTACATTGTAGGTTGCATCACCGTATATTGTGGTGAGCGCCCTGTACGCTTAATTGATAACATTAAATATAAAGAAGAAAAATAAGACATGTTGTTAACATTGCTCAAGTCGAAAATTCATTGTGCCACTGTGACGCAAGCCAACTTGCATTATATGGGCAGCATAACCATCGACCAAGACCTTATGGACGCTTGCGGCATGTTGGCAGGTGAGCAGGTTCATGTGGTAAATAACATGAATGGCGAGCGTGTAGTTACTTACATCATTGCTGGTCCCCGTGGTTCTGGTTGCATCTGTTTGAATGGTGCCGCAGCTCGAATGTTTCAAGTAGGCGATGAAGTTATTATTATGGCATACGCCCAAATGTCGCCCGAAGAGGCAAAGAACTTTAAAGCCCAAGTTGTTTTCCCTGAAGGCGAAAACAATCGTTTAGCATAAAGTGTGCCCCATGTTTTACAAATAAATGCTTGCGCATTATCCAATTGCGTATGCATACATCTCTTTAAGCAAGAATTTTTTAATAGCCGAATTAGGTTTCCTAAAAATTCTTGCTTTTTTGGTATGTAGAGGTAATTTTTAGATGTGTATCACACAATGTGAATCTAAACAATCCTATTTTGTTACCTGTTTCTTTCGTTCTGTCTTTTTTACAAGGTTATATTTACAGATAAAAAAATAACTGACACGCATATCTTTGGCACAAAATTTGCTTATGTTAGGGCAAACAATAAAATTACAAACGAATTATGCAAAAAGGAAACATAGGAATAACCACCGAGAATATCTTCCCGGTAATTAAGAAATTTCTTTATAGTGATCACGAAATTTTTCTGCGCGAGATAGTAAGTAACGCTGTCGACGCTACGCAGAAACTCAAAACACTCGCCATGAAGGGTGACTTTAAAGGCGAGTTGGGCGATTTAACCGTGCGTGTAGCTATTGATAAGGAGGCTAAGACCCTTACCATCAGCGACCGAGGCATTGGTATGACCGCTGAAGAAATTGACAAATATATCAACCAAATTGCTTTTTCGGGTGCAAACGACTTTCTCGAAAAGTATAAAGACGATGCTTCTGCCATAATCGGACACTTCGGTTTGGGGTTCTATTCTTCATTCATGGTAGCCGACAGAGTGGACATCCTTTCGCACAGCTATCGCGATGGTGCAAAGGGCGTAAAATGGACTTGCGACGGATCGCCTGCATTCGAGATTGACGATTGCGACAAGGAAGATCGTGGTACGGATATCGTGCTCCACATCTCAGACGACTGTGTAGAATTTCTTGAAAAAGAAAAGATTCAAGGCTTGCTCACCAAGTATTGCCGCTTCTTGCCCATCGAAATTGCTTTTGGCAAAAAAACAAAGTGGGAAGATGGCAAGCAGGTAGACACAGACGAAGACAATATCGTTAACGACACTACACCGCTTTGGACAAAGACACCTTCAACCTTAAAGGACGAAGATTATAAAAAGTTCTACACAGAGCTGTATCCTATGAGCGATGAGCCGTTGTTTTGGATTCACTTGAACGTAGACTATCCGTTCAACCTCACAGGTGTGCTCTACTTCCCTCGTATAAAGAGCAATCTCGACATTCACCGCAATAAAATTCAGCTCTATTGCAACCAAGTGTTTGTTACAGACCAGGTAGAAAACATAGTGCCCGATTTCCTCACTTTGTTGCATGGCGTTATCGACTCTCCTGATATCCCCTTGAACGTAAGCCGTAGCTACTTGCAGAGCGATGCTAACGTAAAGAAAATTTCTACGTACATCACCAAGAAGGTAAGCGACCGTTTGCTGTCAATCTTCAAGGCCGATCGTAAGGATTTTGAGCAGAAGTGGGACGATTTGAAACTCTTCATCCACTATGGCATGCTCTCAGAGCAAGATTTCTATGACAAGGCGAAGAACTTTGCTTTGTTGAAGGATGTTGAAGGCAAATACTTCACATACGATGAATATCGCGACCTCATTAAGGACGCACAGACCGACAAAGATAGCAACCTCATTTATCTTTATGCTACCAATAAAGACGAGCAATATAGCTACATCGAAACAGCCAAGGCTAAAGGCTATAGCGTGCTTTTGCTCGATGGTCAGCTCGATACAGCCATGGTCAACATGCTTGAACAGAAGTTCGAAAAGTGCCGTTTCTGTCGTGTAGATGGCGATGTAATTGACCGCTTGATTCAGAAGGAGGATGCTCCTAAAAACGAACTCAGTCAAGAAGATTCCGCATCGCTCAATGGTGTATTTACTGCCGAATTGCCTACTATCGACAAGGCACAGTTCCACGTAGAAACTGCTGCCATGGGCGAAACTGCCACACCTGTCATCATCACCCAAAGCGAATACATGCGCCGTATGAAGGATGCCAGTCGTTATCAGCAAGGTATGTCGTTCTATGGCGAAATGCCCGACATGTATAATGTGGTGCTTAACTCAGACCATCGTTTGGTTAAGGAGGTCTTGGCCGATATGAAGACCCAGCTCACAGACAAGTTGCAACCCATTGAAAACGAGTTGAAGGGCTTGCACGCTCGTCATGCAGCAATTGAGCAGGAGCAGAAGGACAAGAAGTATGAAGACTTGACCGAAAGCGAAAAGAATGATTTGAAGCAGTGCGACGATGATATCGCAGCACAAGAGAAAGCACGTAAGGATGTATGGGCTGAATATGGCAAGCAAAATGCCGTTGTAGCTCAACTCATTGACTTGGCGCTCTTGCAGAACGGTTTGCTTCGTGGTGAAGCTTTAAGCAAGTTCGTTAGCCGCTCAGTTTCTTTGATTAAATAATCACCACATCCTGGTATTACAAATAAATAGCGTGGATAGGCAATATTGTTGATGTTGTCTTTCCACGTTTTTTTGTCATTTGCCGTATGTGCTCGAAATAGCATAAAAAATCAACTTTCCATCTTCAATTCAAACTTACATATAAAGGCTTTATTCAAAAAATCTATACCTTTGCACAAACAAATTTGGTATATGATGATTCATAATTTATTCATAGCAACTCTATTTCCAGTTTGCATGGCTGGCGCATGTGCGGGGAATAATAACCATCGCACAGAGAATGTAGAAAAGCAAGAAAGTGGCGCAAACGTGACTTTGACAACCGAAGCACAGTCCGCGCAACTTTTTAGCGAGAATACAGATGAGGTTTTACGGCAGACACGTTACACCAAGGCAGACTCGGTACGTGTAGAAGCTTTGCTACGCGAAAACGCGGGTGAGAACGATGTGCTGTTTTATGCACGTAAGTTTATTGGGGTGCCTTATGTGGCTGCTACACTCGAAAAGTGTGATCCTGAACAACTCGTGGTGAACTTACGACAAATGGACTGTACTACGTTGGTGGAAACCACATTGGCATTGGCTATGACAAAAAGACAGCAGCAGACCTCTTTTGCTGATTATTGTCGCAACTTAATGACACTGCGCTATTGGCAGGGTAATATGAATGGCTATCTGTCGCGCTTACACTATTTTACTTGGTGGATGCACGATAACATAAACAAGGGGGTGGTAAAGGAGGTGAGAGATGACGAGCATTTTACAACGCCTATCATTGTGAATAACTTTTACATGTCGGTGCATGCCGATAAATATAAATTCTTGAAAATGCACCCAGAGTGGGTGGATAGCATTGCACAACTCGAACGCAAATATAATGGCGCAGATGGGTATTATTTGGCTGAGGCTAAAACGGCTTTGTCTAAGAACGAATTGCGCACAGTGCAGTCGGGTGATGTGGTGGCTATCGTTACCAAAAAAGCCGGTATCGATTATTCACACTTAGGTTTTGCCGTGTGGGGTAAGGATAACCGTTTGCATTTGCTCAATGCCTCGTCTATTCACCATAAGGTGGTAGAAGAACCGAAAACGTTGCGACAATATCTCAAAGAACATCCTTCGTCGGTGGGTATTAGAGTGCTAAGGTTGAACTAATTTTTTGTTAACAAGAGAAGGAGATAAAAACTATAAAAACAGCGTGCAGATGAAGATTGCCTTGCATATAGGGTAATAATCATCTGCACGCTATTTTTGTGCAGAAATAGCAGAACACAACTCGTCTTATTGCATGCTACCACCAGCGATGTCGAGCAATTCGTTGGTAATGGCTTGCTGACGGCTCTTGTTATATGCCAATGTGAGTTCGCGGAGCAAATCATCGGCATTGTCGGTAGCTACTTGCATAGCAACCACACGTGCTGCATGTTCGCTTGCCAAACTGTCGAGCAGTGCAGTGAAGAGCTTGAGGTGGAGCGATTTAGGGATGAGTTGACTTACAATCTCCTCCTTTGAAGGTTCCACTATAAAGTCGAGCTCCGTTTTATCAGCCTTAGCGCGGTTGTCAGTCTCGCCTTGCAACTTAATGGGCAAGAAGGTTTCTTCGGTCAGCACTTGTGTACCTGCACTTTTAAAGTGGTGGTAGATTAAGTCAGCTTGATCAATTTCGCCTTTTGCATACATCTCCATAATTTCGGCAGCTACTTGAGCAGCCTTGTCATATTGGGGATGGTCGAGTAGGGGTGCGTAGTCCGCATCAACAGAAAAGCCAGCCTTGTGAGTTGCATCGGCAGCTTTCTTTCCCAATGCAAAGACCTTGACAATGTCAATGCCCTGTTCGCGATAAAGCGCCACTTTATGGTTGAAAGCCTTGATGACATTGGCATTAAAACCACCGCAGAGCGACGAATTAGAGGTGTAAAGAACAATGGCCACACGCTTTACTTCGCGCTCGCCGGCATAAGGCGTATCAATCTCGCCCTCCATATTGCCTACGAAGGTAGACATGATGTGGTTGAGTTGATGCTCGTAGGGGCGCATGCTCTCTATTGCCTGCTGCGCATGGTGAAGTTTTGAAGATGCAACCATCTTCATAGCACTCGTAATTTTGCGCGTGCTATTCACCGATGCAATTCGTGTTTTAACTTCTTTCAGTGAGGCCATATACTTTATGCTTTATATTGTCCGGCAATGTCGGCTGCTACTTTCTCAATGTGTTGACAAACCTCTTCGCTCAGATTACCCTTTGCCAATTCGTTGAGAACGCTCTCAGCATATTGACTGCGAATCACTTGCAAGAAGCTTTCTTGGAAATCGCGCACCTTGTCGATAGCCACGTCTTTGAGCAAGCCATGTGTGCCACAATAAAGAATAGCCACCTGTTCAGCAACGGGCATAGGGCTATATTGAGCCTGAATGAGCAACTGGTTGTTCTTACGACCACGGTCAATTGTCATGGCAGTTACAGGGTCCATGTCAGACGAGAACTTGGCAAAAGCCTCGAGTTCGCGATATTGCGCTTGGTCAATTTTCAGTGTACCAGCCACCTTCTTCATACTCTTAATTTGCGCAGCACCACCCACACGGCTCACAGAGATACCCACATCGATGGCAGGGCGGAAACCTTGG
>UQQN01000033.1 GCA_900543155.1 uncultured Prevotella sp. | reverse complement strand
TGTGCAACTTTTTACTCATATTTATCAACTTAAATTAATTCCGCCAACGGGTTACCTCGCTAAAATATAACCCACCGACGAAGACTTTATAAGCATTCTTTTTCGTAGGTTGCATTTCTATATTTAGAATGAAAGTTTAATACACCAAAGACATATACAAATTCACACATTCTCACTTCCATCTGCCTTTGCAATGAATTTGCTCGAATTTCGATAGGTATTCGCTAATTCTTCGCTTTAAAGCGAGATTATTGTGAAGAATTGCAAATTTACCTAAAATTCAGTAATAATTCAGCATGAAGGCAGAAAGAAGGCTGAGAAGGATAAAACAGAAGAAGAACATATCGGATTTTAAGGAATGTCCGCTTGTATCAAAATACTCGAAACACGCCTACCCATCGAAAAATGCACACATTTTATTCACAAAAGCATCAAAAAAGCATTTTCTAAAGCTTTAAGTGCAAAAAAATCGTTTTAAGAATATGCTATTTCACAAATAATTTTTACCTTTGCAGTCGCTATGCAAAGTGAAAACCTCCTAAATATCAATTTGGCGCATGCTGCCGAAGCAGCTAAACGCTTGGACATTGAGCTGACTGATCGCTTCTTTGCCGACCTGGAGCAAGAAGAAATAAGCGGCGGAGACATTCATGCCGAAATCTTTGTAAAAGCCAGTGCTGGCGACATCTTTACCGTCAAGATTGCGCTAAAAGGACAAGTAACAGTGGCTTGTGACCGCTGTCTCGACCCTTTAACGATCGATGTTGACACATCTGATACGCTAAAGATAAAAGATGCCGACCCAGAAGATTGCGATGCTGACGATTTACTCTATCTTGATGCGAGCAATCCTTGCTATGACCTCTCATGGGTAACCTACGAAATTATCGAGACATCCTTACCCATGCATCGTGTACATGCCGCAGGCGAATGCAACGAAGACGTGGTTAGCTACATCATTGCCGATAATGAGAACGAGGATGATGAGGATGATTTTTAAATCAAGTCTTCCCCACTCTACGGCAAACAATTAACAAAAATCCAAACTAAAAATTAAAGAATAAAATGGCACATCCTAAAAGAAGACAATCAAAAACAAGAACTCTCAAGCGTAGAACTCACGATAAGGCAGTAGCTCCTACTTTGGCAGTATGCCCTAACTGCGGTGGTTGGCACATCTACCATACCGTATGCCCCACTTGCGGTTACTATCGTGGCAAGCTCGCTATCGTTAAGGAAGTAGCTGAGTAAAAGCCCCGAGGTGCGCTTTCTCGTTAAGCTTACCAACTTAATAGTTTAAGAGTTTTGCGATTCTTTGACGCGTTTAACTTGCCTGTCTGCGTAATTCAACCAGACATTAAAGATCAACGCCAAAGCGTATGACTCTTAAACTATTTCTTTTTTTACACACTCATTTAGCATCCAAGCGCAGTAGCTCTACTGTGTCATGCACAACACAATATGCAAGCACCTTGCATACAATAAGCCCTTGCCACCGACTATTTTATTCTTTAATGTGGCAGACTTAAAGCTTGGCAACTTGCAAAAATAAAAGTGCATTGGCGCCCCCAACAAAAGGCAACACACATAGGCTCTGCACAAGTAAACAACATATCCCCATGGAAAAGATCAATGCTGTCATCACAGGCGTCGGTGGTTATGTCCCCGAATACGTATTGAATAACGAAGAATTGTCGCGTATGGTTGACACCAACGACGAGTGGATTATGACGCGCATCGGTATCAAAGAACGCCGCATCCTCAACGAGGAAGGTCTCGGTACTAGCTATATGGCACGTAAAGCCGTGAAGCAGTTGCTCGAAAAAACAGGCACCGACCCTCAAGAAGTTGACTGCGTAATTGTGGCTACCACCACCCCCGACTACCATTTCCCTTCAACCTCAAGCATCGTTATTGGTCGCTTGGGCATGAAGAATGCTTTCGCCATCGACATGCAAGCTGCTTGCTGCGGTTTCTTGTTTGCCATGGACGCTGCAGCAGGTATGGTGCAAAGCGGACGTTACAAGAAGATTGTAGTATGTGGCGCCGACAAAATGTCGTCAATGGTTGACTATACTGACCGTGCTACATGCCCCATCTTTGGTGATGGTGCTGCAGCTGTATTGGTAGAACCAAGCACAGAAGAAGGCTTAGGTTGGCAAGACAGCTACCTCCGCACAGACGGCAAGGGTCTTCCCTTCCTCTGCATGAAGGCTGGTGGTTCTGTTTGCAGCCCATCTTACTTCACCATCGACCACCGCATGCACTATTTGCACCAAGAAGGTCGCACAGTGTTTAAGTTTGCTGTAACTAACATGAGCGATGCTTGCGACAAGATTGCTGAACGCAACAATCTTAACAAAGACAACATTGCATGGGTTGTACCTCACCAGGCTAACGTACGCATTATCGAGGCTGTAGCTAACCGCCTTGAATTGCCTATGGACAAGGTGATGCTCAACATCCAACGTTATGGTAATACTTCAGCCGCTACACTTCCCTTAGCGCTTTGGGACTACGAAAAGCAGCTTAAGAAGGGCGACAACCTCATTCTTTGTGCTTTCGGTGCTGGATTTACTTGGGGTGCCGCTTACCTGAAGTGGGGATACGACGCTAAGTAATTTAAGGGTGGTTCTTAAATAAATGATTGAAAAATCATTTAAAAACCACGCGTTTACTTAATGTGCAGATGTAATGCAAAAGCTATCGTTACATCTGCACATATAATTCTCTAAACAATGCACAAAGCTGGTTTTGTAAATATTGTAGGTAATCCGAATGTTGGAAAATCTACGCTGATGAACCTCTTGATGGGTGAACGAATCTCTATTGCCACATTCAAGGCACAGACCACCCGACACCGCATCATGGGCATCATCAACTCTGACGACGCTCAGATCGTCTTCTCTGACACTCCAGGCGTACTCAAGCCCAACTATAAGTTGCAAGAAGAGATGTTGGCCTTTTCGGTTTCGGCATTGCAAGATGCCGATGTTTTGCTCTACGTGACCGACGTGGTTGAAACGCCCGATAAGAACAATAGTTTCTTAGAGAAGGTGAAGAAGATGGATGTACCCGTATTGGTGCTTATCAACAAAATAGACCTCTCAAACCAAAAGGATTTGGAAAAACTAGTGTCTCAATGGCACGAAAGTCTACCAAAAGCCGAAATCTTCCCTATCTCTGCGAAGGTAAAATTTAATGTCGACAACGTACTTACACGTATTAAGGAGCTACTTCCTGAATCGCCTCCTTACTTTGGTAAAGACCAATGGACCGACAAACCTGCGCGTTTCTTTGTAACAGAAATTATCCGCGAAAAAATATTGCTCTATTACGACAAAGAAATTCCCTATGCTGTAGAAGTTGTAGTAGAACAATTTAAGGAAGACGATAAGCGCATTCACATCAATGCTGTGATTTATGTGGAACGCGATAGTCAGAAAGGTATTATCATTGGACATCGAGGCGTTGCTTTAAAGAAAGTATCTACCGAAGCACGCAAAACACTCGAAAAGTTTTTTGGTAAAACCATATTCCTCGAAATATTCGTAAAAGTAGACAAGGATTGGCGAAGCAACACCAAACGCCTTGAAGCTTACGGATATAAGTTGGACTGATATTTTAAATTAGGCAGATGACAGTCAACCCCCTGCCTCTGCCCCAAAACATCTAAAAATTTAGAACGTGTCAAAATTAGTAGCCATAGTAGGCCGACCCAATGTCGGCAAGTCAACCCTGTTCAACCGCCTTACGGGTACGCGCCAGGCCATTGTCAGCGATGAAGCCGGTACTACACGCGACCGCCAGTATGGCAAATGCGAATGGGGCAGACGTGAATTCTCAATCGTCGACACAGGCGGTTGGGTTGTAAATTCTGACGATATTTTTGAAGGCGAAATTCGAAAGCAAGTGACACTTGCTACAGAAGAGGCTGATGTTATTCTCTTTGTAGTTGACGTTAAAAACGGTGTTACCGACCTTGACGCTGAAGTTGCTTCGATTTTGCGTCGCACAAAAATGCCTGTAATTCTCTGTGCCAATAAGACAGATAATAATGCTGACCGATACACTTCGGCTGAATTTTATAGCTTAGGTTTGGGCGATCCTTTCTGCATCTCTGCCATTACAGGTAGTGGCACAGGTGATTTGCTCGACCTTATTCTTGAGAAATTAGGAAAGGAAGACGATAAAGACGAGGCTGAAGAAAACATTCCTCGTTTTAGCGTTGTAGGACGTCCTAATGCAGGTAAAAGTAGCATTATCAATGCTTTCCTTGGCGTAGATCGTAACATTGTTACAGATATCGCAGGAACCACTCGCGATAGCATCTTAACACGCTACACCAAGTTTGGCTTCGACTTTTACTTAGTAGACACTGCAGGTATTCGTCGCAAAAACAAAGTTACTGAAGACTTGGAGTTCTACTCAGTAATGCGTGCCATTCGCTCTATCGAAAACTCTGATGTCTGCATACTTATGATTGATGCCACACGAGGCATTGAAAGTCAAGATTTGAATATCGTACAGATTATTCAAAAGAACTTCAAAAGTTTGGTTGTTGTAGTAAACAAGTGGGACTTGGTAGAGGACAAATCGAACGAAGCTATTCGCCATTTCGAAGATGCGATTCGCAATCGTATGGCTCCTTTCGTAGACTTCCCCATTATCTTTGCTTCGGCACTGACCAAACAACGTATTTTCAAGGTTCTTGAAACTGCTAAGGAGGTATATATAGCTCGCAAACGTCGCATTTCAACATCAAAGCTTAACGAGGAAATGTTACCTCTCATTGAGTCGTATCCCCCACCCTCAATTAAGGGTAAATACATCAAGATTAAGTATTGCGCACAGATTCCTAACACACAGATTCCTTCATTTGTGTTCTATGCCAACTTACCACAGTATGTGAAAGAGCCCTACAAACGCTTCTTAGAAAATAAGATTCGCGAACGTTGGAGTTTCACGGGTACTCCCATCAATATCTTTGTACGTCAGAAGTAAACTACGAAATAGGCATTACATGATGAAACATTTGTTTTTATTGCTTACAAGCATTTACCTATTGACAGCTTGCCACGGCAAACAAGCCCAAACAGATAACCAAGCTGATTGCGAAGAAGCCGATTCGGCAGCAGTAACTTATTACATGCTCCGCGCTAACGGCAAATATGCTGAATACGTCAGTGCCATGCACTCGTGTGACAGCATGCCCGATGCTTATCGCAACAACATGGCATTGATGCTTGAACAGCACCAAGCCGAGGTTATGAAAAGAAAGAAAGGAGTAAAGGGGGCTAACGTAATTCGTTGCGAATTACACAACAACGCCCACATGGCAAACGTATTCTTGAATGTTACCTTTAACGATGGTAGTCAAGAAGAAGTGATTATGCCCATGATTCTCGATGGGAAACAATGGCGCATTCAATAACACGCTACTGCGTTCTGTTTGAAATGCGCAAGCATAAAATGAAGACAGGAAGTAAACAAATCTCTACATCCTTGATGTGAGTTGTTTGCTTCCTGTTTCTTTTTAATCATGCAAATACAATATAAGGTGGTTCTAAATATCCGATAATCAGAATTATTAGAACCACCTTTTTATAACATTCTACTTTATCAATTACAACTTTACTTCCTTTACTAAGCCCATTTTGAACAACGTGAGGCGAATTTCACCATAAAGGATATCACCACCTAAATCGTTACGTACATCCGCTAGTCGCACTTCGGGGTTGTAGGGATGCGCCTTAAAATAGTTTTTGATACGTTCAAAATGTGCAGCCGATACAACTTCATCAAATAGAACCTCACCACTTTCTACGAAACGAGCAATGTGTCCCATTATCGTGCCTTGCGTTAAATCTCGTATTTCAGCAATTTCTGAAATCGTTTTACCTTCACGGAAGAGTCTCAACGAAGTATCGTAAGTACTCTCGTTAGGACGCGAAGCATTTTTTACAGACTTTGTTTCTACTTCATCCTCTTCATTTAATCTGCCTGCATCACGATCTTCAATAAATTTTGTCACGAGTTGCAATAAATCAGCGCCATACTTTTCAAGACTCTTCTTTCCGAAATGCGGGATACGCATAAGGTCTTTCTCGTTCAAAGGCATATAATTGGCAATAGCCATCAATGCATTCGTACTTAACACAGTAAATGCAGGTGCCGCATTTTCAGCAGCCTTAGCACGACGCCAACTTTGCAAACGATAATACAACATAGGATTCTTTACTTCACTCGGAATAGTATACTTGCCCGCAGAGTCATCGGTTGTGACACGGCGTTTTTTGTCTTTGCCCTTTGCTTCTTCCTTCGACTCTCCTGAAGTTACTTTCGAAGATGGCTTTTGCTTATCATCAGCCATAAGCAAAACACGCGCTCGCTGTTTTAAATAATCCGTTGCGTCAAATCCCTCTTCAGCAGCATATTCAAGTAATTGAGAATGCACACGAAGTTGTTTAATCAGATCCTCTTGTGCTGTATCCATTTTGCCACACACCTCCGCATTGTCTATGTCAAGGTGTAAAGCATTCACAATGTTGCGCAAGTCGTAAAGTTTATCCACAAAATAGTTAGCTCCCTTACGAATACGCTCTTGAAGTTGAGCATCATTAAAGTTACCATTCGTCAAAGCCAACAATTGCTGATATTGCTGATGAAAAACTATCGACACGTTGAATACTTGCAAGTCGAACAACTTAAGGTGTTGCTCAAAACTTTGTGCTGTTTCACCATATACCTTATAAAGGTTTTCTTGAAGAATACGCGTAATGACAGCCAACAATTTACGCTCACTCTCAAAATTAAATAAGCCCGAAAGCAAATTAAGCGAGTAAGCATTGCGCATGGCAGAAAGTTTATCGTCATCTACCTGACGCGCACGCATATTCTGATTAAATTGATCTATGAACCTATCAGCAATAATAGCACTGGGTGGAATAGTTGATGTAAGTACAATACCCTCAAGTGTTTTGCAACGGCTTAAAGCAACATAGGTTTGACCATGTGCAAACGAAGCATGCGCATCAATCATCACGTGTTCAAAGGTTAAGCCTTGACTTTTATGAATGGTAATAGCCCACGCTAATTTTACGGGAAATTGTGAGAAAGTACCATCTACCACTTCTTTTATCTCCTTCGTCTTTTCGTCTATAGCATACCTTGTGTTTTCCCACACCTCAGGATGCACCTTTATCAACTTCTCTGGATTATTATTTGGACGTACCGTAAAATCATCCTCCGTAATCTTAACGATCTCGCCAATCATACCATTGTAGAAGAGTTTATTCATATCGTTCTTCACAAACATCACCTGCGCTCCAAGTTTAAGCGATAAGACCTCGTCTGTAGGGTATGACATTTCAGGAAATTTTCCTTTTACTTCTGCCTTATAAGTAAAAATATTTCCTGGCAGCAAATCCATCTCATGCGAATTAATTTGATGTGCCTGCCAATTGTGTGTTACGAGTTGAATGTAGCCGTCTTCCTTTTTAGGCACGAAATTGGGCATATAACGTTGATTTAACGCATCAAGCGTTTGTTGAGAAACATTTCCCTCACGAACTTCATTAAGCAGCGAAAGGAAGTGCGTATCGCGCTGTCTATACACTTTTTCGAGTTCAACTGTCACATATTCGGCATTACTCAACGCTTTACTACTGAAAAAATAAGGAGTCTCGTAATACAATTTCAGCATAGACCACTCCTCGTCTTTTACCACAGGTGCTAACTGTTGTAAATCACCTATCAACAACAATTGCACCCCACCAAATGGCAAACTACTGTGACGATACTTGCGCAAAGCGTTATCTACGGCATCTAACAAGTCTGCACGCACCATACTAATTTCGTCTATCACAAGCAAATCGATGCTTTTAATCAACGCAAGTTTATGCTTTTTCATAGCATACGAAGTAGGCACTTTTGCCCCTGGAATGTAGGGTGCAAACGAAAGCTGAAAGAAAGAGTGAATAGTCACTCCACCTGCATTTATGGCAGCAATACCCGTAGGTGCAAGCACAACCATACGCTTAGGCGACTCTAATTGCAGTCGCCGTAAAAAAGTAGTTTTACCTGTTCCTGCTCGTCCTGTAAGAAACAAGTGAGTATCTGTGGTTTCTATAATTTTGCGAGCCAGTTCTATCTGAGGATTATCCATTGGTATATTAGTGGTTCTGGTTAAGATGAATTTAAAAAAAACAGTAGCCAGGTATGTGAAGAGAAAATACGCTACATCACATACCTGGAGTCCCAAAAGCAAAAGTCCCTCTCTATGCGCACCATAAGTGCTACTTATAAGCAAAAACTATAGAAAGAAAGACAAATGCGTAATTTTACTTTTTATTAGGCTTAGTCATTTGCTTGAACAAACGTCTACCAAAACGCTTATCGGCATCTATTGCTTTTAAGAGTTTGCGAGCGCCAACCATTTTTTGTAAACGTGCCATATATTGCGCTTCTATACGTGCTCTCTTTTTATCAAGCTCTTGCATTTCATTAAGCACACGTTTACAATCTCTTTCTGCCATATTGTTTTTAGCAGCCGTACGTAAAGCACGCTCCTTCTGTTGTTCTATATGACGCATGCTTTCTCTCATTTCAAAAAAAACAGGGAAAAAAGCACGAGCCTCATTCACATTCATTCCTGATTCTTTAGTGATAAAGACAGTAAGTTCATGCTTGAACTTCTTTTTATCGAAGCCACATTTTTTCTTCCCTTTATATGCCTGAGGTGCATGCGGACACTGTGCACTTTGTATTTCATCAACTTGTTGTACATTGGCGGCAACCGAAATAGAGGTACCTACCCAAACAAATAGCAATAGCGACAAAGAAAGGTTAATTATCTGTTTCATAATCATACATTTCGTTTAAGTTATTAGTCATCAAGTAATCATATGCCTCATCCGCACTATTGGCAGAAGCAATAGTGGCAGACTCACCTGTCGTTTGCTGTAAATCAGCATCTAATGTCTGTTGTCCATGCACAAATAGCAATGTTAACGCAGCTACACACGCCACACCAAGCCAAGGAATCCAATGCACAATGCGCATTTGCTTTTCCTCAACCATAGGCGTAGCAGCAATGCGTTGCATCATACGATCAGCAAAATCCGCCAAATAGCCTTCAGGCACTACAAACGGATTATGGCTCTTCTTTATGTCATTTACACTAAATGTAGTCATATGTCAATTCTTTTCTTGTTTCACAATAATATGACTGTCGAAAAGTACAAAGGTTTAAGAGAATATTTTTTATTTTTAAAAGATGATCGAAACTCTATGACAACATATGTATTTCCCGATCATTAAAAAACTGCTCAATTTTTTTAGCAGCCAAATGATACGATGCCTTCAGCGCCCCCACACTAGTTTGCAAAAGTTCGCTCATTTCTTCGTATTTGCGTTCTTCAAAATAGCGCATATTAAAAACCACACGTTGCTTATCGGGCAAAGTAGCAATAGCTTGTTGCAAAAGCAATTCTGTTTCATCACCATCAAAGAAAGGATCGCTTTCTAATGCTCGCGTAACCTCCACAGCGTTGTCTAGACTTTCAGTTTCACGCCTTCGTTGCAGCAAGCTCAAACATTCGTTTACTGCAATACGATACATCCAAGTAGACAATTGGCAGTCACCCCTAAAACTATCGAGTGCCTGCCAAGCCTTCATAAACGTATTTTGCATTACGTCGTCGGCATCATCATGAAACTGCACCATACGTCGAATCGTAGCATAAAGTTGTGGCGACAAATCTTTTACCATTTCGGCAAAAGCCTTTGCACGCGTAGTTGGATTATGTAGCAATTCGGTATTATACATTTCCTCCTGACACCAAAAACTATAAATTATAATCTAAATATATGTGCTAAGTATAAGTGTGTACAAATTAGCCAGCCACAGCTATTCTACGTGTAGCGCCACCGACATTAATCAAGTAAACACCCTTTCCTAAGTTAACGCGCACAGTCTTATCGTTTGAGTCAATATGAACTTCACATTTTAACTTGCCCACGAGATCATAAATTTTCAATATCTGTCCTTGGCAATTCACAGCATGAACCTGAACAGCTGCCCCACGAACGCTCACATCAAAACGAGAAACCTCATCCCCCATCATTTCAGACAAAATAGGCTCATAAGGCATAGGAGCACAATCTTCTGCGCCCCACATCATAGTAGGAGCCGCTACAGACATTACACAAAATATTGTACGAAGTAAGTATTCTTTCATAAGCTTTCTTTTTAAAATTTAAAGTGCAATCTAACAAATCATAAATAGACACACTGCTTCTAATGCAAAGGTATAGGTTCTGCACCAAAGTCACAAATAAATTGGACTGTTTTTTTCAATTAGACCTTTTAATTTGTAATTTTGCACCACAATAATCACAAAAAATAACAAACAAACTTATGATACCTATACAGTTTATTACATACTCTACTCCTACACTTAGTCACGAAGAATCTGCCATACGTGCACTTTCAGGAGGATGTAAATGGATTGAGTTACACATACACAACGATAGTAACGAGGCTAAAGACATTGAGCAAATAGCAGAAAGATTACTTAAAGCCTGCCACGAAAAAGGAGCTACTTTAGTGCTCTATAATCAAGTTGAATTGTGCAAGAAAATAAAAGCTGATGGTGTGCGCATGCCTGAAACTATTACCGACATGATTGAAACACGCGAAGCTCTTGGTCATGAGTTTATCATTGGTGCTACAGCCCATACTTTTGAGGGTATCAAAAAACTCAAACGCACAGGTGCCGACTATATTTGTTGTGGCAATTACGTGTCTAATACTCAAAACCCAACCGACTTTGACACAGAACAATGCCAACAGTTAATGCGCCAACTCTATCAAGAAGAAGTACGCATTCCTATCTGCATTTATGGTAATATCTTACACACTGACATTATACCCCTCATCGACGGTGGCGCACAAGGCATTTGCATCGATAAAACATCACTGCCAAACGAGCAAAGCATTGAACAAGATATCAAAGCTATGCTCGAAGCTGATGAATAAAGTTTAAGTTTTAGAGTTTTTACATTCAGAGACAAACTTAAAACAGCATACGATACACTACTTTAAATAAAGAAAAATCCATTTTTTCTTTGCAGTGCGTTACGTTTACAGTAACTTTGAATTCAAAATGTGCGCAAATAAGTTTAAACGCGCAATATATTAAGATTCTAAATATTTGATATTTAAAGCATGTACGATAACTATATTGAACTAAAGATTGAAGGTCTTACACGTGGGCGTGAATTGCAAAACGCCTTCATTTTAGTGCTACGCGAAGTAGAGGGAGAACGCTTTTTTCCCGTACTTATCGACCAAAAAGGATATGAAATGATTGCAGCAGCACTTAGCGAAAAGGACTTTACATGTTCTCATTTAATGAATCAATTGGCAAGTCGTGTAGGCATGACATTGATTGGTGTGCGACTGATGCAACCAGCTAATGGAGAAACTCGCGCACTAATAGACTTTGAATTAGTTAATGAAACCGTTTCTATACAAACCCCTGTAGCCGAAGCTGCTGTAGCTGCTCACGAAATGCGTGCCTCACTTTGGGTACAAAGCGACATATTTGAAAGACAATCAAAAATGCAACCTACAGGTCAAAGCATGGCATTGCCCATTACTGCAATGAACAACGAACTTTTAGAAGCTGCATTACAAGGCGCTGTTGAAGAAGAAAACTTTGAATTAGCAAGTATTCTACGCGATGAACTCAAAAAAAGGACATCACGTAAAGACAACGAACAGCTATAAAAGTTTTACTTTAGTAAAGTATAGAAATTCTGTTAATATTCAGTGTATTCAAAATATTTATCAGATTCATTCCGAATAACTATTCTGATAATTACACCGCACTGTTCCTATAAATAAAACGAAACGCACCTAATGAAAGAGACTCGCATATTCTACGTCCCCGAATTAACTAACGGTAGCACAGAGATGCCAACCGAAGAAGCAGCACACGCTGTACGTGTACTACGCATGAAGGAAGGCGACTCGCTGACACTAACCGATGGTATAGGACGATTCTATGACGCACACATTACATTGGCATCAAACAAACATTGTCAGTTTGCAATAGACAATGAATGGGAAGACCATAAATTGTGGCGCGGAAATATTCATTTGGCGGTAGCTCCCACCAAAAATATGGATCGTATGGAATGGTTTGCCGAAAAAGCTACCGAAATTGGTATTGACAATATCAGTTTGCTTAATTGTGCCAACTCTGAACGCCGTGTGGTAAAAAACGAACGTCTTGAAAAAATTGTGGTGTCAGCCATGAAACAAAGCCACAAGGCTTTTAAACCCGTTATTTCACCTCTTACCGACTTTAAAAAGTTCATCAGCCAATCCTTCGACGGACAAAAATTTATCGCCCACTGCTATAGCCCTGAAGAAACAGATGGCGCAGACGAAAGCATCCATCTTTCGGGACGCAACTTCTTAGGCGATTTACTAAATGAGGACGGAAATGCGTTGGTACTTATTGGTCCTGAAGGCGATTTTAGTATTACTGAAGTTAACGAGGCTATAAAAGCTGGTTTTCAACCTATTAGTTTAGGAGAAAGCAGACTTCGTACTGAAACAGCAGCATTGGTAGCCGTACACTTAATGTATTTGGCAAAACGCAATAAACAATGAAGAATTTCATAAACAAAAAAAATCTAACAATAGCTCTTGCTGTGGTTGCAGCGCTAACTATTGCCTTCTTAACAGCTTGGTGGCTTTGGCCCAAGAGTTACGAAGAAATGATTCCTGCACAAGCAAAAGCAGTAGTAAGGATTCAAGCTACCGAATTACAAAAAGAAGTTGGCAATATTCCTAATCCACTCGAAAAAGCCTTAGGTATTAAACCCGATGGTTTAGACCTTACTCAACCGCTCTATGCCTTCGTTACACCCAACGAATATATCGGTTTTGTGGCAAAGGTTCACAATGAAGATGCTATTGGTGCCCAAATAAATAAATTAGTGACACAAAAGAAGTGTCAACCTACCGAAGAATATGATGACTTACATTGGGCGTGGCTAAACAGTGGATGGCTTATGGCATGGAATAGTCGCATGGTTTTAGCCTTAGGTCCTGGTGTAGCACAAGAAAAAGATATGTTACGCCAAACCATTACAAGCATGGTTAACACAGGCGACTGCTTCACAAAAACTAAAGCATACGACCAACTAAAAGCACAACAAGGTAGTATACAACTCTTTGCACAACTCGATGCTGTACCTACGCCCTACAACATGCTTTTTAGACTAAGTGTACCTGCAGACTGCGATCCATCAGCAGTACAAGTTTTTGCCTCAGCTAAGATAAACAAAGATTCTACCGAAATCAATAGCAACATTACCAGCGAGAACGAGGACATCGTAAGTGCTATTGATGCTTTTGAAAAAGAAAAAGGCTGCATTCGCATTGCTAATCCCACTCTCTGCGATAGCACTCTCTTTGTGATGGCAACCAGCACACAAGGCAAACAGTTATTACAATTGCTCAAAACCGATGCTACACTACGTGGTTTACTTATGGGATTAAACCAAACAATTGATGCCGACCGCATGTTAAGTAGCACCAATGGTATATTTAGCATGGAAATCAGCTCGTTTGCCAAAGATTGGACCCCCACATTCTGTTTAAAGGCAGAAACAACAGCTAACAACCTCTTTGCCGATGCCGACTATTGGATGGAAAGTGCCAAGAAACAAAAAAATGTAGTGCTAAAACGTACCAGTGCCGAAGCTTTCTTCCTGAGCAATGACAAGCAACAATTAAACTTTGGTAAGAATGCAACACACAAGGCTCTATATTTTACCTCACCTTCATTAGTAGAACGTGCAGCACAACCACTTATTGCCCAAAAGAGTTCTGAAACACAAGGTACATTGGTTTATTTTCACGTAAACCTAAACAAGTTGTTTACACAACCCTGCATGAGTAGTGGTGCAATGACTGATATTCTCAAGACCATTCTACCTGGTTCACAAGCCATTACTTATAAAGCCGAAACAGGCAGAAAAGCAAGTTTGGTTATTCAGTAAGAATTCTCTATCCCTTTATTAAGTAGTAAAGTTACTTGGACTGAAAAGCCCAAACCGAAATGATAAAAAGGTTGGCGCATAACATAAAGAGCCATCCATAAACATAACACACATCATGCAAACCATTACACTTACGAATGTTTTGCCTCACGTATTTGCCAATCGCACCGACTTGAATAGTGAAGTGTGGCAACAAAACGTGAAGTTTGAAAAAGGAAAGCTCTATCTTGTAGAAGCCATGTCGGGTACAGGAAAATCCACACTGTGCAGCTACATCTTGGGCTATCGTCACGACTATACAGGCACAGTGCAGTTCGACGAACAAGATGTACACGACATCAAAGTAAACCAATGGGTTGACATTCGTCAACACAGCGTAAGTCACCTGTTTCAAGAGCTACGCCTCTTCCCCGAACTTACAGCTCTCGAGAATGTAATGATAAAAAACAATCTTACAAACTTTAAAACAGAGAGCCAAATCAAAGAATGGTTTGAAAGATTGGGCATTGCCGACAAACTCGATGCCAAAGTAGGACGTATGAGTTTTGGACAACAACAACGTGTAGCAATGATCAGAGCCTTGGTACAACCATTTGATTTTCTTTTGGCAGACGAACCTATCAGTCACCTTGACGATACGAATTCAGCCATCATGGCAGACATCATGATGAGCGAAGCAAAACAACAAGGTGCAGGCGTTATTGTGACCAGCATTGGCAAACACATGGTGTTAGATTATGACAAGACCTATAAACTGTAACACGCACATACAATGAAAAGTTTAATTTGGAAACTGCTGCGACAACACATCAGCCTGTCGCAATTTGCGGGATTTTTCTTTGCCAATCTCTTTGGTATGTGGGTGGTAATGCTCGGCATACAGTTCTACAAAGATATCATCCCCGTCTTTACAGAAGAAGACAGCTTTATAAATAACAACTTCTTAGTGGTGTCAAAACACATCACTACCGTTGGCACACTCTCAGGACGTAGCAACGCCTTTAGCACCTTCGACATTGAAGACGTACGCAAACAACCTTTCTGCAAAAAGGTAGGAGCATTCACTTCATCGCAATATAAAGTGTCAGCTGCAATGGGCATGAAAGGTTCTGCACCACTCAACACCGAAATGTTCTTTGAAGCCGTACCCGATAGTTTTGTCGATGCTCAAGCTTCTGACTGGAAATATACTGCAGGCGAAGAAGAAGTACCCGTTATTTTGCCACGCACCTACATTGCACTCTACAACTTTGGTTTTGCCCAAAGTCGTAATCTACCCAAGGTTAGCGATGGCCTTGTCGGTATGATTGACATGCACATTTTTATCAATGCCAATGGTCAACATGCACAGTTTAAAGGCAAAGTACTTGGTTTTTCAAGTCGTTTAAACACAATTCTTGTACCGCAAAGTTTCATTGATTGGAGCAATGCCACTTACGAGCCAGGAAAAACCGAAGACCCTTCACGCATAATTCTTGAAGTAAGCAACCCTACCGACTCACGCATAGCACAATATATGCAACAAAAAGGCTATGACGTAGAAGACAACAAATTGGATGCAGGCAAAACTACTTATTTCTTAAAGGTAGTGGTAAGCATGGTTATGTTGGTAGGCTTATTAGTAAGCGTACTTTCGTTCTATATTTTGATGCTAAGCATCTACTTATTGGTACAAAAGAACACGCAAAAGCTCGAGAATCTCTTACTCATAGGCTATAGTCCCAACCGTGTAAGCCGTCCATATCAGTTGCTCACCTTAGGCATGAATGCAGCCACACTGCTCATTGCATTTGCGCTACTCATTGTGGTGCGCAACTACTATATGCACGTAATAGGCCTCATTTTCCCCACCATAAAGAATGGCAGTATGCTACCCGCATTAGCTACAGGTGGTGGAATATTTATATTAGTTTCAATCATAAACATCATTGCCATCCGTAAAAAAGTGATGAGCATATGGTATAGAAAAGATTAAGTACACATTCTTTCATGAAAGCCCTACTCGCATTATATAAAGAGTGGAAAGGTACAGCTCCACTCAAAGTAGAAACTTTGGCAAAGGCAGGCAGTAATCGTCAATATGTACGTATGCTTGCCGAAGATGGCTCGACAGTAATTGGTGTTATCGGTCCTTCAATTGCCGAGAACCGTTGCTTTGTATACCTTGCAAAGCACTTCACAGACAAGAATTTGCCCATGCCGCAAATCTATGCTGTAAATGCCGACTGCAGTCGCTACATTCAAGAAGACCTTGGACAACAAGCTCTCTATGATGCTTTGGCAAATGCACGAAAGCATGACTTCTGCTATGAAGAAAAGGATAAAGCGTTGTTAGAAGAAACACTCCGACAGCTAGCTCACATCCAAGTAGAAGGAGCAATGAATTTAGACTTTGCACAATGTATCACACCCATCTGCTTCGACCAACAGGCCGCCATGTTCGACTTGAACTACTTTAAATATAGCTTTTTAAAGACAACCGACCTTCCCTTCGATGAAATAAAGCTCGAAGCTGATATGCAACAATTAGCAGCCGACCTCGTAGGTGATAGCAACAAAGAACACTACTTTTTATACCGCGACTTCCAAGCTCGCAATGTAATGCTTCGTGAGGGCAAACCTTATTTCATTGACTTTCAAGGAGGCATGCAAGGTCCTTTGCAATATGACGTAGCCTCATTCTTATGGCAAGCCTCAGCACGTTATCCTCAAGCACTACGCGATGAACTAATTGATGCATACGTACAAGAATTACGCACTCTGTTGCCCCACTTTAATGAAGAAGCCTTTAAGCAACGCTTACAATTATTTGTACTATTCCGTGTACTGCAAGTATTAGGAGCCTATGGTCTTCGTGGTTATTTTGAACGTAAAAAATATTTCCTCGACAGCATCCCCCTTGCTATCGACAATTTACGCAAAATGTTGGCAGACAATGTAGCAGTTCCCTACCCTTACCTTAACCAAACGCTGCAACAACTTGTGGCATTACCACAATTTAATGTCACAACTACCCAACATGGACAAGCCTCTGTGTCAAAATACGATGGTCAAGGTCCCTTAGTGGTACGTGTCTTCAGTTTTAGTTATAAAAAAGGCATTCCCGAAGACACTTCAGGCAATGGAGGTGGCTACGTTTTTGATTGTCGTAGCACACACAATCCAGGACGCTACGAGCAATATAAACCTCTCACAGGCTTAGACCAACCAGTTATTAAGTTCTTGGAGGACGATGGAGAAATCCTTACCTTCCTCGACTCTGTCTATAAATTAGCAGATGCACACGTAGCACGCTACATGCAACGTGGATTTACAAATCTTATGTTCTCATTCGGCTGTACAGGAGGACGTCATCGTAGCGTGTACTCTGCCCAACACCTAGCAGAACACCTACATGCAAAGTTTGGAATTGAGGTACACATTTGCCACCGCGAACAAAATATTCAACAAGTGTTGAAATAATTCGTCCCATAACAATTCATACGTAACAAGGTCTTAGGAACTACAGAAAGGCGTTATGACAACCCTAATATTTCCTAAGAATCCTTCGCTGAACTGCAAAAGAATAGGCAAAGCAAAGTTTTTTCGCGTTAAGTTTTCTAAAAATACAGATAAATTACTGTGTTTTCAAGGAATAAACAGTAACTTTGCTATAACCCAATCAGTCAATATGACCAATAATGATGATTTTCAGGACATAAAAGAAGCCCTGAACGAAGGACAACTTGATAAAGCACAGCTTTTGGCGCAAAAACTGCAAAAAGAGCAAGGAGAATCGGCATTACTCTTCTACTGGCAAGGCAAAATCCACATGAAGAGAGCAAATTGGAGCGATGCAATGACCTGTTTCCTACATGCAGAGGAACTCGATCCAGAAAGTCCCGCCAAAGAATGCCGATTGATGCTTCACGACATCATGGAGTTCTACAATAAAGACATGTACAACCAATAATAACGAACCCAAACAGCAAAAACATGGTTCACCCAAGAACTACATATTGCTGCACGAGTTATATAAATAAAAAGATATGGGAAAAATGAAAGGAGCACTTGTCATCGACACTGAACGATGCAAGGGTTGCGGACTCTGCATAGTAGCTTGTCCCACCCAAACGCTCGCATTATCCAAAAAAGAAGTAAACCATAAGGGATATGCTTTCTGCCAAGAAGTGGCCGAAACTTGCATCGGTTGTGCCTCTTGCGCTATTGTATGTCCTGATGGTTGTATCAGCGTTTATCGAGCTAAAGAAGATTAAGCCTACTTTCCCCACACAGATAATTACATTTAACTGTGCAAAACAAGGGGAAAAACAACAAGGCATTTAATGAGTAATAAGAAAGCAGAGCACATGGCAAATATGAGGGTTAGATGCACGCAATAAAGTGTTTACCCACATAATATATTGCAAAATACTTACCTATTGCCCACTCTGCACTTTCAATAACACTTCTATGAAAGAAGAAAACGAAGTACTCCTTCTTAAAGGAAACGAAGCTATTGCACGAGCAGCCATACGCTGTGGATGCGACGGTTATTTTGGCTACCCCATTACCCCCCAAAGTGAAGTGCTTGAAACATTAGCCGAACTTAAACCTTGGGAAACAACAGGTATGGTAGTACTACAAGCCGAAAGCGAAGTTGCTTCCATCAACATGCTTTATGGTGGTGGTGGCACAGGCAAAAGAGTTATGACATCCTCTTCATCGCCCGGTGTGGCATTGATGCAAGAGGGCATCAGTTACATGGCAGGTGCCGAAGTACCTGGTCTCATTGTGAATGTGCAACGTGGTGGTCCTGGTCTTGGAACAATCCAACCCTCACAAAGTGATTATAACCAAGCTACTCGTGGTGGTGGTAATGGTGACTATAATGTCATTGTTTTAGCACCTGCCTCGGTACAAGAAATGGCAGACTTTGTCGACCTCGCCTTTACCTTGGCATTCCGTTACCGCAATCCTGCCATGATTCTCTCAGACGGTGTAATAGGTCAGATGATGGAAAAGGTGGTATTACCTCCCTTTAAGCCTCGTCGCACCGAAGAAGAGATAGCCAAAGAATGTCCTTGGGCAACCAATGGTCACGGACTAAAAAAACGTGAACCACAAGTAATTACATCTCTCGAACTTGAACCTGCCAAGATGGAAATTAAGAATCAACATCTGCAGCAAAAGTATCAAGAGATTAAAGACAAAGAAGTACGCTACGAAACTATTGGCATGGACGATGCAGAATATGCCATCGTAGCCTTTGGTTCAGCTGCACGCATCTCGCAAAAGGCAATGGAGTCTGCACGTAAACGTGGACTTAAAGTAGGACTTTTCCGTCCTATCACACTTTGGCCCTTCCCCGAGAAACAAATTAGCGAACTCAGCAAAAAGGTAAAAGGCATTTTAGTAGTCGAAATCAATGCAGGACAAATGATTTTCGACGTAAAATATGCTGTTGAAGGACGTATTCCTGTTGAACACTATGGTCGTTTGGGCGGTATTGTACCCGACCCCGACGAAATTATTGAAGCATTGCAAAAATTGCGTCAATAAAAACAGGAATAAAAGGATAGCCTAAGATTTAGGTAAACTGCTTTTATGCACTTCATAAAGCAACAAAGCAGTTTCAAAGCTCCCCATTCAACGGCACTTTCCCTCCTTCCCTACACATATCACTCATTCATCAATCATTTACACCACACTATGGTTCAAACAACCCAACGCCCCGAAAGCGACATACTAAGAAGGTTGAAACACCCCGAAGAAGAGAATCAAAGAAGACGCATGAGCAAGAATCTTTTTATACGAAACATTCTCAATGGTCTATTCATTCTCGTTGCCCTTGTAGCCATGATAGGCATACTTGTGGCAAAGAACTATTTAATGGTGTGGTACGTAGTCGGACTCTTTGCCGTAATGATTAAAATGGTTGAAGTAATGCTACGTATGCCGGGCATGAGGAAGTAAAAGAAACATATTCAAGGTGTCTCTTGCTTTGCCAATCCATCCAAGCAAAAAAAGAAACACCTTACAAGTCAGAGAAAGAAATTCCATGACAAGAGAAGATATCATAAAACCCGAGAATCTGGTTTACCAAAAACCAGAACTCCTTAACAGCAACGACATGCACTATTGTCCCGGTTGCTCCCACGGTGTAGTACACAAACTCATCGCTGAAGTAATCGCCGAAATGGGCATGGAAGAAAAGACCATCGGCATTAGTCCTGTGGGGTGTGCTGTTTTTGCATATCGTTATATCGACATCGATTGGCAAGAAGCTGCCCACGGACGTGCACCAGCATTAGCCACAGCCTGCAAGCGTCTATGGCCCGACCGTTTAGTTTTTACCTATCAAGGTGATGGCGACTTAGCTTGCATTGGTACAGCTGAGACCTTACACGCACTCAACCGTGGCGAAAACATCACCATGATATTCATTAACAATGCCATCTACGGCATGACAGGCGGACAAATGGCTCCAACCACCTTAGTAGGCATGAAAACAGCTACTTGTCCCTATGGTCGCGACCCCAAGATTCATGGTTATCCCTTGAACATTACCGACCTTGCCTCACGACTCGAAGGCACAGCCTACGTCACTCGCCAAAGTGTGCATAGCGTAGCAGCCATCCGCAAGGCTAAGAAAGCCATTCGCCATGCTTTTGAAAATTCCATGCAAGGCAAAGGCTCAAACCTCATTGAAATAGTATCTACCTGCTCATCAGGTTGGAAACTCTCTCCCATCAAAGCCAACGAATGGATGGAAGAACACATGTTCGACTTCTACCACATTGGCGACTTAAAAGATGAGTAAGTGGTCAACACTGTTTTAACAACAACTCCGACCACAAAATAAAGGAAAGACCCACACATGAAACAAGAAATTATCATATCAGGTTTTGGCGGACAAGGTGTGCTTTCAATGGGTAAGATATTAGCCTATGCAGCACTCATGGAAGGCAAAGAAGTTACTTGGATGCCTGCCTATGGTCCTGAACAACGTGGTGGTACAGCCAACGTAACTGTCATTATAAGCGATGAACCCATTTCCTCGCCTATCCTCAGTAGCTACGACACAGCCATCTTGCTCAATCAACCTTCTCTCACCAAGTTCCAGCCCAAGGTAAAAGCTGGTGGCACCATCATCTACGACGATTTCGGTATTCTCGAAAAGCCTTCACGCACCGATATTACCGCATGGCACATCTCAGCAATGGAGACCGCTGCCGAAATGTCAATGATGAAATGCTTCAACATGTTCGTCCTCGGTGGATTCTTAAAAGTTCACCCCATTGTGTCTATTGAGAGTGTGATGAAAGCCCTACGCAAGACCTTACCCGAGCGTCACCACAACCTCTTGCCCATGAACGAGCAAGCCATTCTCAAAGGCATGGAAATCATCAAGCAATAAATTCTTTAAAATCTCACTCATATTTTTATAAGTAGGTGTTCCTCATTATTTAGAACATCTACTTATCCTCACCTCTTAACCTATAAAATTCAAAAGTTATGGCAAACCGCAAACAACTTAAGAAGAGCGTTAAAATGATTACGGGCGATCTCTTTGCCGACTGTGTAGCACTCAGCATGTGTCAACAAGCCGACCGCGATACACTCGATCAACTTATGAAAGAAATCTTAGCCCTTCATGGCGAATATGTAACTCGCATCAGTCACACAGAGAAGGGTTCAGAACGCGCTTTCTATCGTAAGTTCAAACAAGAGTTTACTGAAAAAGTAAACAACTTGAGCGAACGTATTGTAAACGCATAATGACACAGTCATAAATGTACATCAGGAGTTTTGAGGTTTTCAGGTTACAGAAAAACTTATATCACTTGAAAACTTCAAAGCTCTTTTTTTTAACCAATAGGATAGTTCTTAAAATCAGAAATTTTAGAACCACCCACTACACTATACAATTTATGCTGCAACGTATTTGCCATACCATATTATACAAATGGATGGGTTGGCACACCGAAGTAACCGAACCAACCCCCGAGAAATGTATTATCTGCGTAGCTCCACACACCAGTAATTGGGATTTCTTAATTGGCGAACTCTATTACACTTCAATAGGTCTTACCTCAAACTTTTTAATGAAAAAAGAATGGTTTTTTTGGCCCTTTGGTGCAATATTCCGTTGTTTAGGTGGAATCCCCGTAGAACGGAGTCGTCACACCAGTCTAACCGACCAAATGGCTGAAAAAGCACGTCAAGCCACACATTTCTCATTGGCAGTAACCCCCGAGGGCACACGTTCGTTAGCCCCTAAATGGAAACGTGGTTTCTATTTTATAGCCCTCAAAGCCAACCTTCCCATATTGCTCTACGCCATCGACTTCCCCAACAAACGCATTGTTTGCACCCAAACCATCATCCCCTCGGGCGATGTAGAAGCCGATATGCAAACCATCATGCAATATTATAGCCAGTTTCAAGGTAAACACCCTGAAAAGTTCACGGTTGAAAAATAAGTGCTCAAATTTCGGGTTTAGCAAGTGCGGGCTAAATAATCGTGCAAGTCGAATGCAATCAAGTTTGCTTGAATTGCTGAGACGTAGCCAACAATGCACGCCCTGAAAGGGCAACAGCACATAGCCCCAGGGCAAGCGAAGCGACACCCTGGGTTAAAGCACGTTCGTTAGTGACGCCCTGTAAGGTAGGGTGTTCAAAATCCATGATTTTTTTCGGCATGGTTTTGATGATGTTTTG
>UQQN01000032.1 GCA_900543155.1 uncultured Prevotella sp. | reverse complement strand
CAGCGGTTTTCTTTTGTTCTATACTGAATTTATCACTCCATTTTCCGGATGAACCAGAAATAATCCTAAAAGGAATACTTTATTGTCCATATTTTACCTTTCTAATCTACATTCTCTTTCTATAACTTTCAAAAGTACGAAAAAAAATCCATAAACGAGAACGTTTTGCTTTGTATTGTAGGAATGAGGACGACATTTAACATTTCTCTTACTTTTAATGCTGTATATGAAATTTATCTATGCTGCATAGACAATGTGTTGCTACATTTGGAATAAGCACACTTCCAACCCAAAATTAATAATCTATAAAAACAAAGCAAAAAGTGTCGTTTTTCAGATTTTAGGTTTAACTTTGCATCCGAAAAGAGTTGTTTGGCAAGCAAGGCAAACTTATGTAGAATGTAGAAGTTAAAACTATTGCCAAGTCATTACCTCTATTGAGGAAAGACACTCATAAATCGCTCATTTTAAGCTATTCAGAAGATTTTAGCAGAATTTTAGTAAAAAACCTTGGCAGTATTAAAAAAAATGACGAATTTAGCACCTTACATTTTAAGTGGTGTTTCCTTTTGAAAGGAAGTAGAAGCTTTTTAAGAAGGTAGAGACTTTTATTTGGGGAAGTAAGGTGGAGTTAGAAGAATGTATGTGCTGCTAAGCATCCATTTTGAAGATTTTCAACGACTTCTCAGAGTATAACTTCTTAAAGAATAACTTCTTAAAGAATAACTTCTTAAAGAATAGATACGCATAAACTCTTACAAACTAATTTATTTTTCAGCTTATGTTTTATAGGTTTATGCCTCAACCGAAACTTCAATAAACAATATAAAATGTCAGTAATCTATAACACAAGCGAAGGTAACACTGCTGCTTTTGCTTATGCCGAAAATGCCGATACAGGGAATCGTACTGACCGAGCTTATACGTCGGTTAAAGGTAATAATAAACAGATGCGTAAGCTATCGGTGTGGATAGCGCGTCATCTAAGTCAAAAGCAATTTATATTTATATTGGCCCTTCTTGTGGGTGTGGGTTCTGCCATTGCTGCACAGGTGCTAAAACTGCTGATTCACGAAATAGAACACATCCTGATTTCGCAGTTCGACGTAACCCACGCCAACTGGTTATTCTTGGTTTATCCTGTAGTGGGCATTTATCTTACCGCACTGTTCATTAAGTATGTGGTGCGCGATGATATTGGGCATGGTGTAACCAAAATTCTTTATGCCCTTTCGCGTAAGCAGGGTAACATTCGTGGTCACAACTGTTGGTCGAGTGTGGTAGCCTCAGCCCTTACTATTGGTTTTGGTGGTTCGGTAGGTGCCGAGTCGCCAATTGTGCTCACAGGTTCAGCCATTGGCAGTAGATTGGGACAAATCTTTAGGTTAGACCATAAGACCATGATGTTGCTTATTGGTTGCGGTGCGTCGGGAGCTGTGGCAGGTATTTTTAAAGCACCTATTGCAGGATTGATGTTTACGCTCGAGGTATTGATGGTCGACTTAACCATGGCATCATTGCTCCCTTTGTTGGTTAGCTGCCTTACTGCCACTTGCATCACCTATGCTTGGACGGGGGTAAGCCCGATGTTTGAGTTTCAACTTAACGATCCGTTCGTAGTAAACCGTGTGCCAACGGCTGTATTCTTGGGAATTTTTTGCGGATTTATTTCGCTTTACTTTACGCGTGTGATGAACTCGTTCGAACAAGTGTTTGGACGACTAAAAAATATGTATGCCAAGTTGGCGTTGGGTGGTATTGTGCTTGCTGTGCTCATCTACTTTTTTCCACCGCTCTATGGCGAAGGTTATAGCACAATTTCGATATTGTTAAATGGTGGGGGAGGAAGTCATGCCAACAGCGTGCTCAACAACTCATTGTTCTATGGTCATTCAGAATATTTGTTGCTCTATTTGGGCTTAATTATTTTGCTCAAAGTGTTTGCTACCACAGCGACTAATGGCGGTGGGGGTTGTGGTGGTACGTTTGCCCCTAGTTTGTTTTTGGGTTGTATAGGAGGTTTTGTGTTTTCAAGAATATGGAATGAACACGGGCTATGGCAAGTAACTTTGCCCGAAACAAACTATGCTTTATTGGGCATGGCGGGTGTGATGAGTGGTGTGTTCCATGCACCATTAACGGGTGTATTCCTCATTGCCGAGCTAACGGGTGGTTACCAGCTCTTTATCCCCTTGATGATTGTTTCGGTAGCATCTTATCTTACCATCAACACCTTTGAAAAGCATAGCATTTACGCCATGCGTTTGGCGCGTAAAGGCGAGTTGCTGACGCACCACAAAGATCGTTCTGTGTTGACACTCATGTCGCTCGATGCTATTATCGATAAAGAGCGTCCCTTATTGCGCCCCAATATGTACTTAGGTCAAGTTGTGCAAGCTGTGTCTACAAGCAAATCGTTACACTTTGCTGTGGTCGATTTAAAGGGAGGACTCTTGGGTGTGATCAATGTGAACAAAATTCGAAAAATCATCTTCCGCAGCGAATTGTATAAAATGTATCGTGCCAATCAACTCATGCGACAACCCGAAGTGATTCTTAGAACGGACGATAGTATGCAGACCGTAATGGATAAGTTTGCACGTTGTGATGCGGGAACCTTGCCCGTACTGAATCCTGAGGGGGTGTTTGTGGGCTTTGTGTCACGCTCGCGCCTTTATGCATCTTACCGACAAGTAATGAAGGATTTCTCTGAAGAATAGCTTTTTAGGAACTAATTTTTTCTCCCTACTTTAAAACTCAAAAACATGAAATTATACGGTTTATTGGGCTACCCATTAGGTCATAGTTTTTCGGCAAAATATTTTGCTGAAAAATTTGCTCACGAAGGTATTGATGCCGAATATAAAAATTTTGAATTTGCCCATGTTGAGGATGCCTTAGTCTATCTAACACAGCAAGATGCGTTGTTAGGCTTTAACGTGACCATTCCACATAAACAAACCATTATGCCTTATTTAAGTGGGCTATCGGCTGAGGCTGAGGCTATTGGTGCCGTAAATGTAGTATGCGTAAAACATCAAACGGACGGAAACGTGAAGCTATTTGGTTGCAATTCAGACGTAGTAGGTTTTAGCAATTCTATAAAGCCACTTTTGCGCCCTGACATACACACAAAAGCTTTGGTGCTTGGCACTGGTGGTGCCTCGAAAGCTGTGATGTATGGTCTGCGAAAATTGGGCATAGAACCCATTTATGTGAGCCGTACACCTAAGGCGGGACAACTCACGTACGATGAATTAACGCCCGAGGTGATGAGTGAGCACAAGGTTATTGTGAATTGCACCCCATTGGGTATGTTCCCGAAGGTTGATGCTTGTCCTGATATTCCATATCAACACCTTACCCCCGACCATCTGCTTTATGATTTGGTGTACAATCCTCTTGAAACCTTGTTTATGAAACGTGGTGCAGAACAAGGTGCCATGGTCAAAAATGGACTTGAAATGCTCCACTTACAGGCTGAAGCAGCTTGGGAAGATTGGAAAAATGTGGTGTTTTAGAACAATGTGGTAGGGCAAAATTTGTATTTTTTTCTGCATGGTTTTGAAAAAAATAATATCGCAATTAGTTGATATTCAACAATAACAAATGCAGAAAATACCATAATTCATGTATTGTGGTATTTCTCATGTTTATTATCGTTGAATATTAACTATTTATAACGTCAAAACATCATCAAAACCATACAGAAAAATCATGGATTTTGAACACCCTACCTAACGGTGTAACCCATTACAGCGACACATAAATTGAGGTGATGCTTATATTGATTATTGATGAAATTGTGCAAAGAACTAATTTTCGCTCATTTCTTCGGGCGAGAGAATATCGTGTTGTTTGCTATAACGATTTCGTTTATGGGGCGTATTGCGTACACCATCTTTAATTTGTTCGGTAGCTTGTCCCGTGTTGCCACCGCTTATTCGACTGACATCGCCCCCATATTGACGCCAACGATCAAAAATGCTAATAACGTAGCCATAGGTTTCAGAGCCAATCATGTAACCATGTTTCACTACGGGGTCGCGATAATACTGTGCATTGCTTAAATTGCGTATGTAATAGCTCACATCGTCCCAACGTTGTGGGTTGCCACCATGCTTACGGGTTAAAGCTTGTGCATCGCGAATGTGACCGATCCCCCCGTTGTATGAGGCTAACACAAATTTAATGCGTTCGGCAGCATCAGGTATGTTAGAAAATTGTCGTTGTAGGTGGTTGATCACATTAGCCGCAGTAGCAATGTTCTCAGCAGGTGAGAAAACCTTTTGTTGCGACAAACCAAATTGTGAGGCTGTGGCAGGCATAAGTTGCATAAGTCCACATGCTCCCGCCCACGAAGTAGCGTTAGGATCGAAACCCGATTCTTGGTAGCATTGTGCTGCGATTAATTTCCAATCCCATCCAGTGCGTGAGGCTGCTTGTTTAAAATAATTGTCGTAAGTAGAGATAATACCTTTTTCGCGCGAGATGAAAGGAGCACGAACTTTGCGATGTACCACAGTACGATTTTTTAGCCAATCGGCTTCAAGCTTTTGTGCCTTAATTTCTACACCATCTCCATACCAATCGTCAAGGGCTTGCACTAAATCGGTAGCTTGCGCTAATGCAGCCCAACTTTGTGTGCCTGCCTTATTGTGTGCCCCCGCTGTTGCAATACCTTGTTTTTTGCAATACGCTTCAGAAAGTTGATAGGCAATTACATCAATTTCGCCCGCTTTCAGCTTCTTTACAAGTTCGGTGCTATCGTTTGCCAATTCCACGCGTACGCCCACACCTAAGGTTTGCGCAAAGTTTTCAGCCAAAGCATATTGCAAGCCCATGCCACGTCCTTGGTAGTCGAAGTATGTATCGGGACCGCTGATGGTTCCGATAATCAATTCACCCGATTCGCTGATGCGTCCCACATGGTCGTTGGCATTTTTGGGGGCAACTTTGGCAAAGGCGCCATTGTCGGCAGTTGAGCCTTCTATTTTTCTTTTGTGGCACGCGGTGAACAGCGTGAGTGTGGCAAGTGCAAGTATTACTTTCTTCATAGTTAGCGTATGGAGTAGGGGGAAATTTAGGAATGATCCCTTTTCCCCTCTCTCTCATGTGAGTTTTTTACATTTCAGCTTCTTTCAAACGTTCGGCATTTTCGGCAACAATAAGGTGGTCGATGCAGTCTTGAATGTCGCCATCCATAAATGCCTGCAAGTTGTAAATGGTGTAGTTAATGCGGTGGTCTGTGATACGACCTTGTGGATAGTTGTAAGTACGGATTTTAGCCGAGCGGTCACCAGTCGACACCAAAGTCTTGCGGCGATTTGCAATGTCGTCTACATACTTTTGGTGTTCTTTGTCGTAGATGAAAGTGCGCAAACGAGCCAAGGCACGTTCCTTGTTTTTAGGTTGGTCGCGTGTTTCGGTACATTCAATCAAAATTTCCTCTACTTCGCCTGTATTGGGATTCTTCCAATTATAGCGCAAGCGCACACCCGATTCTACCTTATTTACGTTCTGTCCACCAGCACCGCTCGAACGGAAGGTGTCCCACTTAATTTCGCCTTCGTTAATAACCACATCAAAGGCTTCAGCCTCGGGCAGCACAGCCACGGTTGCGGCAGAGGTATGAACACGACCTTGTGTTTCGGTAGCAGGCACACGCTGTACGCGGTGAACCCCACTTTCATACTTCATCGTGCCATATACATCGGTACCCGTGATAGAGCAAACAATTTCCTTGAAACCACCTGCAGCACCTTCGCTTGCACTCGACACTTCAAGTTTCCAACCCTTGCGCTCACAATATTTTGAGTACATACGGAAAAGGTCGCCTGCAAAGAGGGCTGCCTCGTCACCACCCGTACCACCACGAATTTCGAGAATGGCATTTTTGCTATCCTCAGGGTCTTTAGGCACAAGCATCAACTTGATGCTTTCTTCGAGTTCAGGGATGCGCTTTTCGCAAGCAGCTACCTCCTCGCGTGCCATTTCCTTCATGTCGGGGTCTGACTCGTGCAGCAACATATCCTTGCTCTCCTCCAAGTTCGACAAGAGGTTGGCATACTCCTTACGTGCAGCCATCAAGTCCTCTAATTCTTTATATTCTTTCGTTAAACGCACGTAGCGCTGTTGGTCGGCAATGACGTTAGGGTCAGTAATCAAGGTGCTTACTTCCTCAAAACGAGCTACCAGTCCGTTCAACTTTTCGAGTAACGTATTCATTCTTTTTTATTTTCTAAATTTCTTACTATTGCGTATCAACCAATTTGTGACGCGCCTGTTGGTAAGTTCCTCCCCCAAAATTACAAACCAGCCCAATGTTGCAAGTCCCATTGTTATTTTCCGTAGCAGTGTTACGTTCTGCATACTAAAATAGCAATCGTAACAACGCACGCTTATTCTAATTAGTGCAGCAATGCATAGCAATGTCACAATGATGTGCAATATTTTTTGTTTCATTTTTTAGGGTGGGCATTTTTAAAGCAATGTTGGGAGACAAAGCTGATAGAGGCTTTGCTTCCCAACATTTTTATGGCTTTCAATAGCAGTCAGAATATGACCTTTTAATAATTAAATTCGCCAAATTCGCTCTTGATGGTAAGTGAGCGCTTACCCTCTTCGATGCGACCCACAATTTGTGCGTCGATGTTAAAGCTCTTGCTGATGGCAATAACCTTCTCGGCATTTTCAGGACTTACGTATACTTCCAAGCGGTGTCCCATATTAAATACCTTGTACATTTCAGCCCAATCCGTACCACTCTGTTCAGCGATAGCCTTAAAGAGGGGAGGTACGGGGAACATATTGTCCTTAATAACGCGGCAGTTTTCGCCCACAAAGTGGAGAACCTTGGTTTGTGCACCACCTGTGCAGTGTACCATACCGTGAATTTCGGGACGGAGCTCATCGAGCAATTTCTTTACTACAGGAGCGTAAGTACGGGTGGGAGAGAGTACCAATTTACCAGCATTGATGGGTGAACCTTCTACGCTATCAGTGAGTTTGTAACCACCGCTATAAACCAATTCGTCGGGTACAGCGTGGTCGTAGCTTTCGGGATATTTTTCAGCCAAATATTTGGCAAATACATCGTGACGGGCAGATGTCAAACCATTTGAACCCATGCCCCCATTATATTCTTTTTCGTAGGTAGCTTGTCCGCATGACGAAAGACCCACAATTACATCGCCCGAACGGATGTTTGCGTTGTCAATTACGTCGCTGCGCTTCATACGGCAAGTTACGGTAGAGTCAACGATGATAGTGCGTACTAAGTCGCCCACGTCAGCGGTTTCACCACCAGTAGCATAGATGCCTACGCCCATGTCGCGCATTTGCTGCAAGAGTTCGTCTGTACCATTAATGATGGCAGAGATAACTTCGCCAGGAATGAGCATTTTGTTTCGTCCGATGGTAGAGCTAACCAAGATATTATCTACAGCACCCACGCAAAGCAAGTCGTCGGTGTTCATAATGAGTGCATCTTGTGCAATGCCTTTCCATACAGAAACATCACCTGTTTCTTTCCAATACATATATGCCAAGCTCGACTTAGTGCCAGCACCGTCGGCATGCATAATGTTGCAGTATTCGGGATCACCGCCTAAAATGTCGGGGATAATTTTGCAGAAAGCCTGCGGAAAGAGACCTTTGTCAATGTTCTTAATGGCGTTGTGCACGTCCTCTTTCATGGCGGATACACCGCGCATCATGTAACGTTGTTTACTATCCATGGGATGAATGAAGAGTTGTATTTAGTTTTTTTGTTTTCGTAATTTAGTGAACTAAAATGGAGTAGGAGAGCGCATCTATTTCGGTTAAAGTAAAGGATAAGATAACGAAGCTAAAACCTCGTTCAGTCAATCTTATACCACTTTTAAGTCAATGCCTAAACCTATTTACTTATTCCCTTAAAACTCCACCTTCGGTGCGGTTTTAGCACCTTCTTCAGCTTCGAACTGTGTTTTCTTTTCAAAACCAAAGATGCTGGCAACGATGTTAGCCGGGAAGCGTCTTGCACTCACGTTATAAGTTTGTACGCTTTGGTTATAGAGTTGTCGGCTCTCGTTAATACGGTTTTCAGTACCCTCGAGTTGTGCTTGTAGTTCCGAGAAATTCTCGTTAGCTTTGAGGTCGGGGTAGTTTTCTTTCACAGCCATCAGTCTTCCCAATGCCTGTGAGAGTTCGCCCTGTGCAGCTTGAAATTCCTTCAACTTTTCAGGAGAGAGATTATTTGCATCCACAGAGATCTGCGTAGCTTTAGCTCTTGCAGCTATCACGCCCTCAAGAGTTTCGCTCTCGTGTTTGGCATATCCCTTTACCACATTCACAAGGTTAGGGATAAGGTCAGCACGACGTTGGTATTGAGATTGCACGTTGCCCCAAGCAGTTGCAACAGCCTCGTCTTTCGCAATAAGTCCGTTGTAAGTAGTCAGCGTGCCACCCACAAGAATGAGCACGAGCACACCAATAATGAGCAATGTTTTAGATCCTTTTTTCATACTGATAAAGTGTTAGGTTGTTATTGCATTGTTTTCAAATTAAAAGAAAATTTTAAAATCTTCCGCCGCTTCCGCCTCCACCAAAGGAACCTCCGCCAAACGAACCACCAATGCTTCCACCGCCCGAAGCGCCACGTCCACCGCCAAAACCACCGAGGATAATAGGACCTGAACCGAGACCGCTTCCTGAGTTTCCTTTGGGAATATCCATCCATTCGTTAATGGTATTGCCACATTTGGGGCACACCCACACACGGAGAATCATTTTTTTGTTTGTTTGTGGATGACGGCATCTTTCTTCTTTCATGCGTTTCATCTGCGCATGACAGTTAGGACATTTTTTTCGGGGCGAACCATAATAAGCAGCAAGGGCAAAAAAAGCTAATAATCCGAATATTACCAATCCTGCAAGCCACCCATCGTTTTCGCCAGAATCGTTCGTACTATCTGCTTTAATAGATTCGTCGCCTCTAATGTATTTATCGATGCTTTCAACGGTTTTTACGATCGCCGCATCCCAATCACCTTTTTTTAGTTCGGGAATCATCACACGGTTTTGAATGCGTCGGCAAATGCCGTCAGGCAAAGTACCTTCAAGTCCGTTACCCGTAAGAATTTGGTAGCTACGGTCTTCTGTTGCCAAAATAATGATGAGTCCTGTGCGTTGTTTGTTTCCGATGCCGTATTTACGCGAAAGGTCCATGCCAAATTGGTATGGGTCGTCACCTTCCAATTGTTTCACTACCACCACAACGGTTTGCACGCCCTTGTCTTTTTCCAAGGCTTTAAGCATGAGATTGGTTTGTTGGGTAGCGTCCGCAGAAAGCACCCCGTCAGGATTGCATACATATTGCGAAGCATCCTGAAGGTAAACCATAGGCAATGTCTCGGGGTTCCATTTGGTAGCAAAAGCCACAATGGAACACATTGCTAAAAGTAGGAAAGTGATAGTTTTGCGCATAATATCCGCTTTTATAGTGCAAAGATAGTGCAAGGCGAGCGAAGTACAAAATGAAAGTCCTAAAACTTTCATTTTTACTTCCGAGCCGCAGCCTATCTTCGCGAAGCAGAGTAGTGCAAGGCGAGCGAAGTACAAAATGAAAGTCCCAAAACTTTCAATTTTACTTCCGAGCCACAACCTATCTTGGCGATGTAGTGTAATACAAGGTAAGTTTAATCAGTTCTTTGTCGACGACAGATGATATGTATAAATGAATTACCCCGTTAGATAGCGTGTTTGCCCACGTTTTTCTTTCTACTTTTAGTTGACATAATTTTAAATTCGCAAGCACACTTAAAATCCATTTTTGGGGGGCAATATAGATTCCGAAGACATCCCGATATCATCCCGAAGGCATCCCGATACCTCATTACAGCTAAAAAATGAGAAAAAAATTGACACATCAATGGTATTTTTTACACGCAAAGTTGTATAACGATTTTATACTACCAAAGGTTTAGAATGCAAAAAAACAAAACGCATATAAGACACACTCAATGTCTCGCCCGAAAGCGAGGATATGAGCGCGTTTTTACTTGCGCATTAAAAAACTATAAAAAATGTGACAGGAATACATTTAGCCAATAACGTAACTGCCTAATTATCAACGAGATAGAGGAGAAATATATCATTTCAAACAAAAAAAGATACAAACATGATATATTTAAACAAAATATATATATTACATAAAAAAATAAGAAAAAACTTAATCATATAATTTAAAAATGCTAACTTTGTCACCAAATAAACATATATATACGAAAAGTGAGGACAAAATTAGACATTAAACGTGCTCTTAAAGAACATGGATACACTTCAAAAGAATTTGCCGTTAAATGCGGAATGTCGGCTGCAAGCATTAGCCAATCAATAAATGGCAATCCTACGGTGAAACGACTGGCTGAGTTGTGCGAAGTTCTTGGTTGCGACATTACAGATTTGTTCTATCCTATTGACGAAAAGGGTGATGAAAACAATGCAAACGAAGCCGAAGTTGTGGCAGACAATAAACAAACGAATAGCCAGACGCAGAGTGAAGGTGTGCTCGGAACGGCTTCGATGCCGCTGATGCAGCCTAACCCCGTGTTTTGCCCACATTGCGGAAAGCAAGTGCGCGTAGGGGTGGTGCTGCTGCCAGAGAGTTAGGAATAGGCTGCACCTCGACAATAAAAATGAAAGTCTTTTGGTCTTTCATTTTGTATTGTGCTCGGTTTGCACTATCTTTGCACAAAATTTGTGTGCTATGCTGTATTTAGCGCATAAAATAACCCCAAAATGGTAACCAAATGGAACCTTTGAAACATGAGTGTGGCGTAGCAATGGTAAGATTGCTGAAACCGCTCAGCTATTATGAGAAGAAATACGGCACGTGGATGTATGGCTTGAATAAGCTGTATTTGCTGATGGAAAAGCAGCATAACCGCGGGCAGGAAGGAGCCGGCTTGGCTTGCGTAAAGATGCAAGCGGCTCCGGGTGAGGAGTTTATGTTCCGTGAGCGCGGCCTTGGCGGTGGCGCTATTCAAGACATTTTTGGTAACGTACATAAGGAATTAGCTAATTTTACTAGTGAACAATTACATGATGCGGACTTTTCAGCCCGTTGTGTGCCGTTCGCTGGCGAAATCTATATGGGCCACCTCCGGTATTCAACTACTGGCAAGAGTGGCCTTTCGTATGTCCATCCGTTTCTGAGACGTAGCAACTGGCGTGCTAAAAACCTTTGTATCTGTGCAAACTTTAACATGACGAATGTGATGGAGATCTTTAACGAGATTGCCGTGAAAGGTCAACATCCACGCATGGTGTCGGATACTTACATCTTGCTCGAACAGTTGGGACACCGACTCGACCGCGAAAGCGAACGATGCTTTGAAGAGGCTAAGGCGCTCGGATTAGAAAATACGGACATCACACACTACATTGAAGACCATATTAACCTTTGCAACGTGTTGCAACAATCGGCACCCGTTTGGGATGGTGGATATGTGCTATGTGGCGTGACAGGGTCGGGAGAGATGTTCTCAATGCGCGACCCTTGGGGCATTCGTCCTGCCTTCTATTATAAAAACGACGAGGTGCTTGTGGTGGCGTCTGAACGTCCTGTTATTCAAACTGCGCTTGATGTAGAAGTTGACGATGTGCACGAATTGTTGCCTGGACAAGGCATCTTTATGAGCAAAGACGGAGAGATGCGCATCGAGCAGGTGCTCGAAGCTAAAAAATATGCCGCCTGCTCGTTCGAGCGTGTGTATTTTAGCCGTGGTTCTGACAAAGATATTTATCGCGAGCGCAAAGAATTGGGTCGCACTTTGGTTGAACCGATTTTGAAGGCGGTTAACAACGAACTTGACAACACGGTGTTGGGCTACATCCCCAATACAGCCGAGGCTGCATACTACGGCATGTTACAAGGCTTCAACGAATATCTCAACCAACAAAAGGTGGAAGAGATTGAAAAGTTGAACGGACAAATTACACACGAAAAATTAGAAGAAATTTTGTCACGCCGCATTCGCTCTGAAAAATTGGCGTGGAAAGATATTAAGATGCGCACCTTTATTGCCGAGGGCAACTCACGCAATGATTTGGCTGCTCACGTTTACGACATTACTTATGGCTCGGTGCGCCCTGGCGTAGATAACCTTGTGGTGATAGACGATAGCATTGTGCGCGGAACCACCTTGCGCGAGAGCATTATTCGCATTATGGACCGCTTGCACCCACGACGCATTGTGGTGGTAAGTTCTTCGCCACAAGTAAGGTACCCCGACTATTATGGCATTGATATGGCTAAAATGGAAGAGTTTATTGCCTTCCGCGCAGCCATTGCCTTGCATAAAGAACGTGGTACAGAAAGCATCTTAGAAAATGTGTACAAGCTTTGTAAAGCACAAGAAAATCTGCCTAAAGAAGAGGTGGTGAACTATGTGCGACAGATTTACAAGCCTTTCACTGCCGAAGAAATCTCTGACAAGATGGCTGAGATGTTGCGCCCCGAAGGTGTCACAACCGAAATACACATTGTGTATCAGAGTTTGGATGGCTTGCACAAAGCATGTCCGCATTCGCCAGGCGATTGGTACTTCTCTGGCCATTATCCCACGCCAGGTGGAAATAAACGTGTGACCGAAGCGTTTATAAATTACTACGAAAGCAATTTTTTGAAATAAATTCGTGTAATCATAGGTCATAACAACCCCTATGAGCACATGAAAATTTAGATAATCTATACTCATCAACTCAATAATATGCGTAACGTAACACTTGTTCTTGACGACGGAACCAAATTCCATGGTAAGTCGTTTGGTTATGAAGCTCCTGTGGCGGGCGAAGTTGTTTTTAACACTGCCATGATGGGCTATCCCGAGAGTTTGACTGACCCTTCTTATGCAGGTCAACTTATGACTCTCACTTACCCGCTTGTAGGTAACTATGGTGTGCCTCCCTTTACCGTGGGCGAGGATGGCTTGGCTACTTATATGGAGAGCGATAAAATTTATGCTTCTGCTATCATTGTGAGCGACTACAGCGAACAATACAGTCATTGGAATGCTGTGGAAAGTTTGGGCGATTGGCTCAAGCGCGAAAAGGTGCCTGGCATTACGGGCATCGACACACGCGAACTCACTAAGGTGCTGCGCGAACATGGTGTGATGATGGGTAAGATTCTTTTTGACGATGAACCTAACAATGTGCCCACTGCTGAATACGAAGGCGTAAACTATGTGGCTAAGGTGTCGTGCAAGGAGATTATCCGTTATAACGAGGGCAAGGGCCTTAAAAAGGTGGTGCTCGTAGACTGCGGTGTAAAGAATAACATTATCCGATGCTTGATTAACCGTGGCGTTGAGGTGATTCGTGTGCCTTGGAACTACGACTTCAACGATATGGAGTTCGATGGTCTCTTCCTTGCCAATGGTCCTGGTGACCCTGACACTTGTGTGGAGGCTGTGAACAACATTAAAAAGTTCTTGGCTAACCCCAACGTGCGTCCTTGCATGGGCATCTGCATGGGTAACCAATTACTCTCTAAGGCAGCTGGTGCCACTATTTATAAACTGAAATATGGTCATCGTAGTCACAACCAACCTGTGCGTATGGTAGGCACTAACCGTTGCTTCGTTACCTCGCAAAACCACGGCTACGCAGTAGATAGTCGTACACTCTCGGCTGATTGGGAACCCTACTTCGTAAATATGAACGATGGTTCGAACGAAGGTGTGCGTCACAAAACAAATCCTTGGTTCTCGGCACAGTTCCACCCTGAAGCTTGCTCGGGTCCGGTAGACACGGAATTCCTGTTCGACGAATTTGTGAAATTGCTTAAGTAATCAAAGAGCCGAAAGGCATTCAATAAGACACTATCATGATGAATAACGATATTAAGAAAGTACTTCTCCTTGGTTCGGGCGCATTAAAAATTGGTGAAGCTGGCGAGTTCGACTACTCTGGCTCACAGGCTCTGAAAGCACTGAAGGAAGAAGGCATTGAAACTATATTGATCAACCCGAACATTGCTACAGTGCAAACTTCGGAGGGTGTGGCAGACCGCATCTACTTCTTGCCCGTAACGCCTTACTTCGTAGAACGCGTAATCGAAAAAGAGCGTCCCGATGGTATTATGTTGGCATTCGGTGGACAAACGGCTTTGAACTGCGGTGTGAAGCTCTTTGAAAATGGTGTGCTCGAAAAATATAACCTTCAGGTGCTCGGTACACCTGTTCAGGCTATCATGGACACTGAAGACCGTGAACTCTTCGTTGAAAAACTCAACGAAATCAACGTGAAGACCATTAAGAGCGAGGCTTGCGAAAATATTGAACAAGCTCGTAAGGCTGCGGCTAACTTAGGTTATCCCGTGATTCTTCGTGCAGCGTATGCATTGGGCGGTTTGGGATCAGGTTTCTGCGACAACGAAGAAGAATTGAATAAGTTGGCTGAAAAGGCTTTCTCTTTCTCTCCGCAGGTGTTGGTTGAAAAGAGTTTGAAGGGTTGGAAAGAGGTTGAATACGAAGTTGTTCGCGACCGCTTTGACAACTGTATTACGGTTTGTAACATGGAGAACTTTGACCCACTGGGCATCCACACGGGCGAAAGTATTGTAATTGCTCCGTCACAAACACTCTCGAACGCCGAATATCACAAACTCCGCGAACTCTCTATCCGCATTGTGCGCCACGTGGGCATTGTGGGTGAGTGTAATGTGCAGTATGCTTTCGACCCCAATAGCGAAGATTATCGCGTAATTGAGGTGAACGCACGTTTGTCTCGTTCTTCGGCTTTAGCTTCAAAGGCTACAGGTTATCCCTTGGCATTCGTAGCAGCTAAGTTGGGCTTGGGTTATGGTCTCTTCGATTTGAAGAACTCTGTAACCAAAACTACTTCGGCATTCTTTGAACCTGCACTCGACTATGTGGTTTGCAAAATTCCACGTTGGGACTTGGGCAAATTCCACGGCGTAGATCGTGAATTGGGTTCTTCAATGAAGTCGGTAGGCGAGGTTATGGCTATCGGTCGCACCTTCGAGGAGGTTATCCAGAAGGGCTTGCGTATGATTGGTCAAGGCATGCACGGTTTCGTTGACAATAAAGAAATCAAGATTGACGATGTAGATGCTGCTTTGAAGGAACCCACTGACAAGCGTATCTTTGTGATTGAAAAGGCATTTAAGGCTGGTTATACCATCGACCAAATTCATGACCTGACAAAGATTGACCGTTGGTTCTTGCAGAAGCTTTATAAGATTCATAAAACAGACGAGGAGTTGCACGCTTGCACTTCAATCAATGTGCTTGATGCTGACTTGTTGCGCAAGGCCAAGGTTCAAGGTTTCACCGACTTCCAAATTGCACGTGCTGTTGGCATGGAGCAGGAGATGGATATTGAAAAGGCTATTCTTGCCGTACGTGCCCGTCGTAAGCAAGCTGGTATTTTGCCCGTAGTGAAGCAGATTGATACGTTGGCTGCCGAATATCCCGCACAGACTAACTATCTGTATCTTACATATAGCGGTGTTGCTCACGACATTAACTTTGAAAATGACAAGCGCTCGGTTGTAGTACTCGGTTCGGGTGCATACCGTATTGGTTCGTCAGTAGAGTTTGACTGGTGTGGTGTGCAAGCATTGAATACCATTCGTAAGGAGGGTTACCGTTCGATTATGATTAACTATAACCCTGAAACGGTATCGACTGACTATGATATGTGTGATCGTCTTTATTTTGACGAACTTACATTTGAGCGCGTAATGGATATTCTCGACCTTGAATGTCCTTATGGTGTTGTAGTGAGCACAGGTGGTCAGATTCCTAACAACTTGGCAATGCGCTTGGATGCTGAAAACATCCCCTTGCTCGGTACACAAGCTAAGTATATTGATAACGCTGAAGACCGCGAAAAGTTCTCGGCTATGCTTAACCGCATTGGCGTAGACCAGCCTGAATGGAGTGCTTTGACTTCAATGGACGATATCCAACAGTTCATTAAGGAAGTCGGTTTCCCCGTATTGGTGCGTCCTTCTTACGTGCTTTCGGGTGCTGCCATGAATGTTTGCTCTAACCAAGAAGAGTTGGAACGCTTCTTGAAGTTGGCTGCTAACGTATCGAAGAAACACCCTGTTGTGGTAAGTCGCTTTATGCAGCACGCAAAGGAAGTAGAAATGGATGCTGTAGCCAAGGATGGTGAAATCATTGCTTACGCTATTTCTGAACATGTAGAGTTTGCTGGTGTTCACTCGGGTGATGCTACAATTCAATTCCCGCCACAGAAGTTGTATGTAGAAACGGCTCGCCGCATTAAGAAAATTTCAAAGCAAATTGCTAAGGAACTCCACATCTCGGGTCCGTTCAACATTCAGTATTTGGCTAAGGAGAACGACATCAAGGTAATTGAATGTAACTTGCGTGCTTCGCGTTCATTCCCCTTCGTGAGCAAGGTGTTGAAGATTAACATGATTGAGTTGGCAACTCGTATTATGCTTGGTTTGCCCGTTGAAAAGCCTGCTAAGAGCTTGTTCGATTTGGACTATGTGGGTGTGAAGGCTTCACAATTCTCATTCAACCGTTTGCAAAAGGCTGACCCTGTGTTGGGCGTAGACATGGCTTCGACTGGCGAGGTTGGTTGCTTAGGTGAGGATTCTCGTTCTGCATTGCTTAAGTCAATGCTTTCAGTGGGTCAACGCATCCCTGAAAAGAACATTCTCCTTTCAACAGGCGATGGTAAGCAAAAGGCTGAAATGTTGGTAACAAGCGTAATGCTTCGCAAGCATGGTTACAAACTCTTTGCTACACCGGGTACAAGCCGTTACCTTACCGAAAATGGTATTGAAAACACGATGGTGCATTGGCCCAGTGAAGAGGGTGTACAACCTCAGGCTATTGATATGTTGCGCAACAAAGAGATAGACTTGGTTGTAAACGTACCTAAGAATCTTTCAACCGGTGAATTATCAAATGGTTACAAGATTCGTCGTGCTGCAATCGACTTGAACATTCCTTTGATTACCAACGCACGTTTGGCATCAGCTTTTATCAATGCATTCTGCACGCTGAAGTTAGACGACTTAGACATCAAGTGTTGGCAAGAATATTAATCAAGCGACAAGAATATTGTCTGAATTGATTTATTAAAAGATTTAAGTGTAAGGTTTTGTGTACAGATTTAAAGTGTGCTTAGAACTTTACACTTATTTCTTTTATCACAACGCTTTGCAGTTTTCGGCTTTATTACTAATTTTGTAATGCAATAAGCATAACTTTTAAAGCATAACGATTATGGAACAAGTACGTTGGGGCTTCATCGGTTGTGGTGAAGTGACAGAAAGAAAAAGTGGACCGGCATTTAACATGATTGAAGGTTCAACTGTAGTAGCCGTGATGAGCCGTCGTGCCGACAAAGCCAAATCGTATGCTGAACGCCACGGTGTGAAACGTTGGTACACAGATCCACAGGAGCTTATTAACGACCCTGAGGTAAATGCTGTATACATTGCTACGCCGCCTTCAACACATGCTACTTTTGCTATCATGGCAATGAAAAGTGGTAAGGCTGTATATGTAGAGAAACCTATGGCGTCGAATTATGAGGACTGCTGCCGCATTAATCGTATTGCCGAAAAAACGGGTGTTCCTTGCTTCGTGGCATATTACCGTCGCTACTTGCCTTATTTTGTGAAGGTTAAAGAATTGATTGAAGGAGGTGCTGTGGGCAAGGTGGTGAATGTGCAAATTCGCTTTGCAGTGCCACCACGTGATTTGGATTATAACAAAACAAACTTGCCATGGCGTGTTCAAGCTGACATTGCAGGTGGTGGCTATTTCTATGATTTAGCACCGCATCAAATTGACTTGTTGCAAGAAATGTTTGGTCCGATTCTTGAAGCTGAAGGCATGAAGGCGAATAGGGGAGGGCTCTATCCTACGGAAGACTCTGTTAGTGCTTGCTTTAAGTTTGACAATGGTTTGCCTGGGTCTGGCTCATGGTGTTTTGTAGCACACGAGTCGGCTAAAGAAGACCGTATTGACATTGTGGGCGATAAAGGGTCGTTGTCGTTCTCGGTATTTACTTATCAGCCTATTGTGCTGCAAAACGAACAAGGACGACAAGAATTTAAGGTCGAGAATCCGCCTTACGTACAGTTGCCTCTTATTGAATTGGTGGTGAAGCATTTGCAAAACAAAGCGATTTGTAAATGCGACTGTGTGAGTGCGACTCCTGTGAATTGGGTGGTAGACCGCATCCTTAACAAGCTATAAGGTTTGATTTTTTCAGACAATCTTGTTTTTAGATTCTAAAAAATAAAGAATTATCGTTTCAGTTAAAAACATATTTACGTTATCAGTGCTGGCTTTGGGAGTCAGCACTTTTGTGCATGCACAAGATGTAGTTATTGGCGATAGTCTTACTATTGGTACGGATACATTGAAAAAAGTTGATAGAGAAAAATACCAACGTATTAAGCGCGTTACAAAGAAGGTAAAACACACTGGTAGTTTGCTCTATCGATTTGTAAAGAGTTTCGATGATTACGACACTACTTACATCTCGCCCAACTATTATAATTACACTGCCATGTTGCAAAACACGAACACGTTTCAGCTATACAGAATGCAGGGGCGCGATGAAGAGGGCAATGTACAAACTATTGTGTCGAATCCTCAACATCAAGTAAAGGTAGGTCCATACTTTGGTTGGCGTTGGATTTTCTTAGGTTATACGTTCGATGTGCTACGACCTAAATCTGCGGGTAAAGCTTCTTCGTTTAACTTAAGTCTTTATAGTTCGATGTTGGGTTGTGACTTTTTACACTTTCGTAACAATGGCAACTATTTGTTGCGCAAAGTAAATGGCTTTGAAGGGGTTGAACCAACCTCGGTGCGTGGAATTCCGTTTTCAGGATTATCTACCAAAACAACATCATTTAGTGCTTATTATGTATTTAATCATCGACATTTCTCTTATCCTGCTGCTTTTAATCAAAGCACAGTACAACGAAAGAGTTGTGGGTCGCCCATGTTGGGATTAGGATTTAGCAAACAACACAACCGATTTGATTATACCAAATTACCAGAAAATGTGCGTGGTCCCGAATCGGACGAGAAGATTATAGAAGAACTTAAGTTCTCCGAAATCAACTATAATTACTATTACGTAAGTGCGGGTTATGCTTATAATTGGGTATTTGCACGCAACTTCTTATTAGGCTTTTCAGCAATGCCCTCTGTGGGATATCGTAAGACTAAAGGCGAGAAGATAAAAGGTAACGAGGTGTTGATTGATTTAAAAAACTTTAGTTTTGACTGTACTTCACGCTTAGGACTAGTTTGGAACAATACGCATTGGTTTGTAGGTTCTTCATTGATATGCAATTTATATGTATATAACAAGAATAAATTGAATCAAACAAATGCCGTTACCTTTGTCAATATTTATGCAGGCTTCTTCTTTAATAGAAAGAAGATGTATAAGAGGAAAAAGTGATAAGCATTACAATGTAAAAAAGGCTTCGCATTTATAATTACAGAAATCCCCACATGCATAGTAGCATATGGGGATTTCTGTATTTTGTATTTTGCGTTATAGAGAAATGTTTTCTCTATGACTAGCTATTTTCATGATGGTCTCCATAATAACCTGCTGCATAACCATAGCTATAGCCATATTTGTAGTTGCCATAGCGGTTGCGAATGTATGTAGTTCCATTAAGGACAATAGCCATGTGTTTGTAGTTTTCGTTCTTGTAAAGTTCTTCTACATCGCTAAGACTACGACGATCCATCACTCCAGCACGAACTACAAATAAAGTTATATCTGTGTATTCTTTAATGATGTTTGAGTCTGTCACGATATCGATGGGCGGACAATCGAGAATAATGTAATCGTAGCGTTCGCGCAATGCACTAAATAAGGCGTTCATTTTTTCTCTTTCAAGCAATAGCTCTGCAGGATTAGGAGGAATAACACCTACAGATATTAAATCGCATGTACCATCATTCGTCACATTAGGAGTTATGATATCTTCTAAGTTATCTGTCATGCCTGTGAGGTATGAGGTAATGCCATTTCCTGCCTTCCCAAACATCTTACTGAGTGAAGCATGGCGCAAGTCGAGGTCGATAGCTATAACACGTGCGTTTTTAAGAGAGAGAACTTTTGACAAGTTTGCACTGATGAAACTCTTGCCTGATCCCGGATTGAAACTGGTAATCATAATTACCTTCTTGTCATTACCCTTGCTGCGCAAGAAGTAATCGAGTTTGGTTCGGAACACACGGAACGACTCATTGATAAGGTCATTACAATTTTCCTTAATATAAACAGCTCGTTGAGCGCCCTTAGTTTGAGGTTTATACCAATGCTGCTTCTTGGTGAGAATAGGAATTTCGCCAACAAGCGGTGTTTGCATATTTTCAAGGTCTACTCTGCCACGTACTGTATGGTTCATTGTCTCACGTAGGTAAAGTAAACCAATAGGGAAACAGAATCCAAATGCCAAAGCAACAAGCATAATGATGCTGCGTCGGGGCGATGAAGGAGAAGGACTACCCATAGGAGGCTGAATAAGACGCGTATTCCAAGCCGTATAGGTCTTAGAAAGTTCGTTTTCTTCGCGCTTCTGCAACAAATAGATATAGAGAGCTTCTTTTACCTTTTGTTGTCTGCCTACAGAAAGTAATTTTTTTACTTGCTGAGGAGCAGCAGCTAACTTCTGGTTGGTTTGAGAATTTGTAGCTTCCCAATTGTTTATTTGCGACTGCAACTGTGCTGTGAGATTATCGAGCGAGTGCATAATAGTTTGCTTTTGCAGTGCAATCTCTGTGTTCATTTTTTGAACCAAGGGAGTACCTTCGCTACTATTGGTCAATAAATCGTTACGCGATGTAACGGTTTTATTGTAGTCGGCAATCATTTTTTCAATACCCGTACTACCAATGCCTGTATTAGTGGGGAGGTATTGTCCTTGCTTGGTTTTATCAGCTAAATATTCGCGGATGTAACGCGCTACACTTAGCTGATTTCTGAGCGTAAGAATTTGGTCGAAGTTTTTAGAACTTTGTGTCATGTACATGCTTGAAGCTGCATCTACATCGGGTAACATGGCTTCGCTTTTATAATCAGATATTTTCTGATCTACGTCACCTAATTCTTTTGTCAAAGCTTCTAATCGTTCGGTAATAAACTGAGAAGTGTTTTCAGCCACTATGTTGCGGTCTTTTACCCACTGCTCGTTATACACGTCAATGAGCTTATATATCATATCATCACCACGTTGCTTGCTTTCGTCTTTGACAGAAAGCGCAAGAATGGTAGATTCTTTGTCGCTGAGTGAAACTGACAGTTTGCTTGCAAATATGCGAGTTGCTAAACCAACCGGATATTTGCTCACAGTAATTTCTTTATCCTTTAAAGCCTCGTAGCCTTGATTCCAATATTCTGTAGCTTGAATTACAACAATACCATCGGGGTACGAGCCAAAGAACCTATTTTAGCAGTTACACGCTTATCGATAGAACCATTAGAAGTTTCAAAGGCATAAAGTTCGGCAGACTTATCAGCCTTTAATCTCAATTTGAACTGACAAGCCATTTCGTCATTTGCTTGTGGAATAAGCAAGGTAATGGGTGATTGGTCGTAGAGTGGGGTAGTATGCAAACCTTGTTGGTAGTGCATTTGCACATCCAAATGCAAACGCTTTACCACTTCTTGCATCACCACAGGGGCACTAATGGTTTGAATCTCATTGTTAATATTTGATCTGGAACCAATAATGCCAAAACTTTGAATGTCTTGCGAAATAGAAGTCACTGACGAACTACCATTTTTTCCGTCATCGCTCTTAATAAGCAGTAATGCTCCACGCGTATACGATGGTGTAGTGCGTAGAATGTACAAACTGGCTACGCCTATTGCCAATATAACACACATAGCAATAAGTTTCCAATGTGACAAAATGATATGGAAGAAATCTTCAAAATTAAAGACTTCATCCACCTCCTGGTTCTGTGTAGTCATAGCTTGTTGTTCGTTTACCATTATATCTTATAAGTTGTTTGCTGTTTATACTTGTGACAAAAGTACATATATTTTTTTAAAATGAAAAAAAGTTTACTTAGAAAAACATTAAAATGTTCCCAAACTACTATTTTTTATTGCACAACTCCCAAAAGGCTACAGCTGATGCAGCTGCTACGTTGAGCGAATCTACACCATGTGCCATAGGAATTCGCACTGTATAATCTGCTTTGTCAATAGCCTGTTGAGGTAACCCATCTCCTTCTGTTCCCATAATAATAGCAAGTTTAGGTTCTTGTTTGAGTATAGGGTTATTCAATGATATAGAACGATCGGTCAATGCCATTGCCACAGTACGAAAACCTTGTGTATGGAGTGTTTGTACATCCTCGTCAATCCATGTCCAAGGTACTAGAAAAACAGACCCCATAGAAACTCTCACAGCGCGTCGATTAAGGGGGTCGCATGAGTCACGTGTGAGTAACACGGCATCAACACCTAAAGCTGCAGCAGAACGAAAGATAGCGCCAATGTTTGTAGTGTCGACCACACCATGAATCACTACCACACGCTTGGCTGCACAAACTATTTCATCGACACTACGATGTTGTGGTCTTTGCATCGCACAAAGCACGCCTCGCGTAAGTTTGTAGCCAGTGATTTCAGCAAGTACTTCTCTGCTACCTGTATAAATAGGGGTGTGCTGAGGGATACGAGCCACAATGTCGGCTGCATCGCCTGTGATATGCTTTGGCTCCATTAGTAGTGCTACAGGCTCATAGCCTGCATCTAAAGCAACTCTAATTACTTTGGGGCTTTCAACGATAAATACGCCCTTTTCTGGTTCAAGTTTGTTACGAAGTTGTGCTTCGGTAAGCGAACAAAATATCTCAACTCCAGAAGTATTTACACTGTCTATTTCGATGATATTCATGGGGTGTAGAAAAAAATAGGGTAAAATAAAAGAGGCTGAAATGCAATGCAGATTCAGCCTCTTTAAGTACACTCTCAGGGGTTCGAACCCTGGACCCACTGATTAAGAGTCAGTTGCTCTACCAACTGAGCTAAGAGTGCGTTGGTAATTTTTTTGTTTGGTACACTCTCAGGGGTTCGAACCCTGGACCCACTGATTAAGAGTCAGTTGCTCTACCAACTGAGCTAAGA
>UQQN01000031.1 GCA_900543155.1 uncultured Prevotella sp. | reverse complement strand
ACAAGCCCATTGGCAGAATTAAGTATGCACTAAATTAATTCCGCCAACAGGTATAGTATTACAGGAAGTATGGTCACGGCATATAACAACATGTCGGACTATTTCTCAAAAACAGATTTCACGGCAGAACAAATAAATCATTTCGCCTCACTTTCACGAGAAGCGGGAACGGTTCAGCGAAAAGTCAAGCAAAAATCAGGTGATGACTTTGACCCAAAGACGCTTGACCCCGATATGCGTCAACTTCTTGACCAACACATTAGGGCGGAGGATGCAGAAACATTCATTCCATCATCGGCAGATTTCTCATTTCTTGACCTCATCAATGACTCTACAGACACCGAAGAAGCAACCGAAAAAGCCATCCACGAAGCAGGAGGTAATGCCAATGGAGCAGCAGAGGCTATCGAAGGTAAGGCTCGCCGAGTAAACACAGACTGGAACAGCGGTGATGCGGAGGAATATAAACTTTTCAGTGACAAATTACAGGCTCTCCTTGAAGGGCTAAAGGCTCGCAATGCCACGGCAAAAGAAACGATAGAAGCTCTAATAGAACATATAAAAGCCATCAAACATGGCAACGATGCACCATCCGACTTGGCAAACAGGCGTAGTAAAGCCTTATGGAACAATCGTGCCACATGGCATGCTCCAGAAGACAAGGATGAGACTATCCGCATCATCAAGAAAATAGATAAATTCATATACAAGGATGCTGGGCGTAATTGGCAAGACCCTGACAGCAACGCAAGTTGGAACTTACGTGATGACTTACAGGCTTTATTCCCAGCAATGACCGAGCAAGACATTTATGAAATTTACCGCCTTGCTTCACAGAACTCATAATTAATATACAAATAATATGGCTATAAAAAAATCTCAATTATACAGTGCACTTTGGGAGTCATGCAATGCTTTGCGTGGTTCTATGGATGCCAGTCAATATAAAGACTACGTTCTCATCGTTCTCTTCATCAAATATCTATCAGACAAAGCAGGGCAACCTGGCTTCCGTCTGAAAGTTCCTGAAGGGTGCTATTTCAAAGATTTTGTTGCTCTCAAACAGAACGGCAAAATTGGAGAGCTAATCAACCAAAAGTTGGAGGCCATCAAGGAGATGAATGCCCGACAGATAGGCGACCTTGCCCTTCCTAACTTCAATGATCCAAACAAGTTGGGGAGTGGTAAGACTATGGTTGATACCCTATCTCGACTGATTGCAGTTTTTGAGAACGACGCACTTGATTTCTCACATAACCGTGCAGCTGACGATGATTTGTTGGGCGATGCTTACGAGTACTTAATGAAGAACTTTGCTGCTGAAAGTGGTAAGAGTAAGGGACAGTTCTATACTCCTGCCGAGGTGAGTCGTGTCATGGCGAAGGTGCTACGCATCAACGAACTTGACCGTGCCGAGCAAACCATTTACGACCCTACATGCGGTTCTGGCTCTCTCTTGCTTCGTGCTTTGGCAGAAGCAAGCAACCCTCGTGTGTCTATCTGTGGACAGGAAAAGGATAGTAGCACGGCTGCATTGGCAAAACTCAATATGCTTCTCCATGGAGTCAGCAATGCAGAGATAAAGGTGGGAGATACTTTGGGAAATCCTCAGTTCACTCAATATGGTATGTTGAGCACCTTTGATGTTTGTGTGGCAAACCCTCCTTTTTCACAGAAGAACTGGCTTGCCTCAGACATGCTTCCTGACCAATATAATCGTTGGACAGCCAACCTGTTACCACCAGCAAAATGTGGAGACTATGCTTTTTTACTACACCTCATCAGTTCCATGAAAGCTGATGTTGGACGTGGCGCTTGCATCTTGCCTCATGGTGTACTATTTCGTGGAAATGCCGAATATGACATCCGTAAGGATATAATCGAGAAACATTACATCAAGGGTATAATCGGTTTACCTCCAAATATTTTCTTTGGTACAGGTATTCCTGCTTCCATCATCATCATCGACAAGAAAAACAAGGATAACCGTAAGGGTATCTTTGTCATTGATGCCAAAGACGGCTTTACGAAAGATGGTGCGAAGAACCGCCTTCGTGAACAGGACATCAAACGTATCGTGGATGCTTGGGATGCTCAGCAAACCATACCACATTATTGCCGATTGGTAGAGTGGAGTGAGATTGAGAAGAATGACTACAATTTGAATATTTCTCGTTACATCCAACCTATTGACTCTGAGATTCAGCACGACATAGAAGCTCATCTGCATGGTGGGCTTCCAGCTACCGATGTTGAAAACATGGAAATCTTTTGGAAGGCTTGCCCAACTTTGAAGGATAAACTTTTCTGTGATGTCAACAATGGGTACTATTCCTTAAAGCCTAAAAAAGAAGAAGTCAACGATGTAATAGACAACGATTCATCCTATAAAGCACAAGGAGAAGCTTTTGCCAAAATATTAAATGGATGGAAAGGAAATGTCGAACCAAAGATGATGGCTATCAATCAAGGTGTCCATCCAAAAGAATTGATTGCCGACTGGTCTGAAAGTCTATTAGCGAAAACGATGGAGCATAGTGGACTCGTAGATGCTTATGATGCCTATGATGTCCTGCTAAACTACTGGGCAGATACCATGCAGGACGATTGTTATATGATTTCCAACGATGGTTGGACTTATCCAGAAGTGAAAGCCATCAAGGTAAAGGAAGTCAAGGAAAAGAAGAACAAGAAGGATAATGGCAGCGATACTGAAAGCAATAAGTCTAAGACAAAAGAGATACCTTGTATGTATGACGAGATAGTATGCGACCTTCTTCCTGTAAATATCGTACTCGATGAATATTTTTCAGACGAGAAACATCATATTGATATTCTAAAAGCAAAACAAGAAGAAACAGAGTCTTTGATGCAAGAAATGACAGAGGAGCATGAGGACGATTTCAATGGCTATGACAAAGTTAATGAAATAAGAGCAGCATACAATTCTGCAACTTGCAAGAAACCGATAAAAGGGGAAAAGGAAATTTTGTTAGCTTTGGCAGAAATGCCAAGCAACAACAAAAATGCAAAACTTGCAAGAAACTCCTTTATTGCGGAGCACCAAGACATTTTTGCTGGATGGGAAAAATTCAACAAAACGGACGTCAAGAGACGAATTGGTGAAATTGAAAATTATCATCCTCTTCTTTCTGACACACTTGTTGTGTTTAAGGAGTATCTTGACAAAAATGACGAATTGACTTCTCTGAAAGCTCAAACCAAGGAACTGACGACAACACTGACGAATAAGGTGGTAGAGAGATACGCCTCTCTCACTGAGGATGAAATTAGAACACTTGTTGTTGAACGCAAGTGGCTCGCCACTGTCATTGGCGGTTGCATGGCACTGATGCAATCAGTCACTCATCGTATTGGTACAGAAGTTACTTCGCTTGTGGAGCGGTACGAGAATACACTACCTGAATTGACAAAAGAGGTGAGTGAGTACGAAAGTGAGGTAAACGGCTACCTTGCCGAAATGGGTTTTACGCTTTAACAAAGAAAATAACATCATGCTAAGTGAAAGTCAAAATATAGAATATAAAGAATCTTGGCGAGACGAATATCTGAAATGGATATGTGGTTTCGCCAATGCACAAGGCGGTCGCATTTTTATCGGTGTGAATGATGAAAAGCAGGTAATAGGTCTGCCTGATGCCAAGAAGCTGATGGAAGACATTCCTAACAAAATTGTCAACTACCTTGGCATCGTGGAAGATGTAAACCTACTTACAGAAGGAGAAAAAGAATATATCGAGATTGTGGTGACACCAAGCAGTATGCCTGTGGCTTACCGTGGTGTTTACCACTATCGTAGTGGTTCTACCAAGCAAGAACTAAAGGGACTGGCATTGCAGAACTTTATCTTGAAAAAGATGGGGTGGTCATGGGATGATATGCCAGTCGCCGGAGCCACGTTAAACGACATAGACCGTCAAGCTATCGACTACTTCTTGCGTAAAGGCATTGAAGTGGGACGAATTTCGGGTGACGCCTATACTTCATCTACTGAAGCTGTGCTGCGAAGCCTGAACTTGATAACTGAGGAAGGACAGCTCAAGCAAGCCGCCTTGTTGCTCTTTGGCAAGAACCCGAAGAGATTCTTTGTGTCTTGCGATTTCCGTATCGGTCGTTTCCGCAATGACGAGAGCGACTTGATCACACAGGACGTTGTAGAAGGAAATATCCTGCAAATGGTAAACCGTATCATTGAATTGTTGCGTTCCAAATACCTTTTGTCCCCTATTCACTACGAAGGGATAACACGTATAGAGCAATTGGAAATACCAGAGGATGTGTTGCGTGAGGCTATTTGCAATGCCATCGTACACCGTGATTATATGGGAGTACATACACAAATGAAAGTATATGACGACTGCATTATGCTTTGGAACGATGGCAAACTGCCCGAAGGTATCAATCAAGAAAAATTGTTCGCAGAACATGCTTCACAACCTCGCAACCGCAACATAGCCAATGCCTTCTACAAGGCTGGCTTTATCGAGACATGGGGGCGTGGCATTAACAAGATACGTCAAGGCTTGAAGAAAGAGGGACTTCCTGAGCCTAAAATCGAGAATCATGTCAGTGGAACATTGATTACCATTTACCGTAATGTCGGTGTAAATGGCACTAATAACACCAATAATGTCGGAAACATGTCGGAAACAAATGTCGGAAACATGTCGGAAACGAACCTTACTGAACGTCAACGGTTTATCTTGTCTTCTATCAAGAAAAATCCGTTAATCACAGGAAAAGAAATGTCGGAAACATTGTCGGTGACACAGCGTACTGTAGAACGCGATTTGGCGGCAATGCAGAAAGCTGGCATCATTCGGCATGAAGGCAAGGTTAATGCAGGTGTGTGGGTGGTGCTTGAAAATACCCAAAATAAAGATTGAAAGGTATGAAAGAAACGAAATTCAAAGATACGGAGATAGGAAAGATTCCTGAGGAATGGAGAATATGTAATTTTGGTGATATTTTCACCTTCTTCTCCAATAATACTTTGTCAAGAGATATGTTAGGAGAAAGAGGAGATATGCATAATGTTCATTATGGTGATGTGCTTATTAAATATGGCAGCACTCTTGACGTAGAAAAAGAAAGCATCCCTTCAATTAAAGAAGAATATTGCTACAAATCAACAAACAAAATAGAAGATGGCGATGTTATTATAGCAGATACGGCAGAGGACGAAACCGTAGGCAAAGCATGTGAGATTCTGAATGTAGGAAGTAGGTACATAGTATCTGGCTTACATACAATATGGGTACGTCCAAAAGGGAACCTTTTTGCAGCAAATTATCTTGGCTATGCCATGAATGGAACTACATATCATAACCAGTTATTGCCTTTAATACAAGGAACGAAAGTGAGTTCTATTTCTAAGGCTGCTATCAAAGATACTTGTATCATTGTGCCTCCTATTGACGAGCAGCACAGCATAGCCTCTGCCCTTACTAGCATAGACAACTTGATTTCTTCTCTCGGCAAACTGATTGAGAAAAAGAAGAATATCAAGCAAGGCACAATGCAGCAACTTCTTACTGGCAAGATTCGTCTCAAAGGCTTTAGCGAGCCATGGGTGGAGAAGAAGTTAGGAGACGTTGCAGTTAATTATACTGGCTTGACATATTCCCCTATGAATGTAAAATCATATGGAACATTAGTGCTCCGTTCTTCTAATATACAAAAAGGAATATTGGTTTTTAACGACAATGTCTTTGTAGATATGGATATACCTTCAAGAGCTATTGCTAAAAAGAATGATTTACTTATTTGTGTAAGAAATGGAAGTAAGGCTCTTATAGGTAAAAGTGCAGTTATTACAGATTATGCAGATGGAATGGCATTTGGTGCGTTTATGACAATACTACATGCCAACGATATACAACAAGGTTTCTTGAATTATTTATGGCAAGCTGATTATATACAACAACAAGTAAAAGATAATATGGGGGCGACTATAAACCAAATCACGAATGCCGATATTGAACAGTTTAAAATTGTTGTTCCCCACTCATTGAAAGAGCAGCAAGCCATTGCCACCATCCTCACCAAGATGGACAATGAAATCACTGCCCTCGAAGCCAAAAGAGCTAAATACGAGGCTATCAAGCAAGGTATGATGCAGCAGTTGCTTACAGGCAAGATTCGTTTAATCGGTTAGCATATGAACAGACTTGTTATTATAGGAAATGGATTTGACATGGCACATGGTCTCAAAACCAGTTATATGGACTTTATTAACTGGTATTGGGATCAACGTGTGGATGCCTTCGTGGGCAATACAACCAATATTGCAGAAGACATTCTTTGCAAATTGATTATCAATGAAAGCCGAAGAATGAGCTGTTGGAATGTATTCTCATTTCAAAACTCGTATTTTAGGAATGTACAAGGAAATAGAACATGTGCTAGCTATGAAGTCTTTCAAGAAATAAAGAACCACTCTAAAACATTCTCTGTTGAATGTTGCCCATTCTTTGAATCCATTATGCAATCAATAGAGACAAATGGATGGGTAGATATAGAGAACGCATACTATCAGTTTCTCAAAGAAAGTGCAACTGGTGTCGACAGCAACTGTGTTGTCTCAGAATTGAACAAACAACTAGCATTTCTTCAAAATAAACTGATAGAATATCTCCAAACCATAGAAACCAACGTGTTCAGGAACGACCTCCAAGGTGCAATAAAAGACAGGCTGAATCCTGATAATTTCTCTACAGAAGGTAAGAGCAAGGCCTTAGATAATATAGGAATTAACCTTGCAGACCTTGCGACTATCAGGCGTAATCCCAGGAAGTTTAACAAACTCTTTCCCGAACGCACAATGCTATTGAGTTTCAACTATACAGCCACTGCTGAGAAGTACAAAGATGATAACACAATCTACAATTATATTCATGGTAGATTGGATCACCCCGAAAATATCATCTTTGGCTATGGTGATGAACTGGATAAAGGTTATCAAGAGATTCTGGACAAGAATGATAATGAGTTGCTCAGAAATGTAAAATCGGTGAAATATTTGGAGACAAGGCATTATCATGACTTGTTAGAGTTTCTTATTTCTGCGCCATTTCAAGTCTTGATAATGGGACATTCTTGTGGCAATTCTGACAGGACATTGCTCAATACCATCTTTGAACATGAAAATTGCATCTCAATCAAGCCATACTATCATAAATGTCAAGATGGAACAGACAATTATCTTGAACTGGTCCAAAACATATCTCGAAATTTTACTAATATGAAGCTGTTCAGAGACAGAGTCGTAAATAAGGAACAATGTCAAACGATGTAGCAAGAGAGAAAAAATAATAAATTAAGAACATGGGTATAAAGAAAGAATACACAATAAAACTACGTTGTGCGACATGTGGATGTGAAGACCATTTTGAGTATAATAAAGATAAATCATACGTGAAATGCACTTTCTGTAATAAAGAGTACATAGGTGGCATTGAAGAATTGAAAGAGCATAATCGCAATGCCTTTGAGGATACAAAAAAAGAAATTCAAAATGATGTAACTAAACATCTCCAAGATGTATTAAGAAAAAGTTTTAAAGGGAATAAAATTGTAAAGTCCAAATAAATGGAAGGTATTTTGTCTTTTATCAAAGAATGGGGCGCCCTACTTCTGTCTTCGTTAGGAATCTGTGGGGGATTTTGTGCTTACTTGCGACATGATAGAAAAATAAAAGAACAAGAACTAAGACTAAATGAGTTGCAAATTAAGCAGTTCGAGAAAGAAGAGGCTAAGGAGAAAATGGCCGAAATGAAAGCCAATATTATCCACTATCATGGGGGAACCGCAAGAATTAGATTTGTCAATGCAGGAAAAAATGATGCTAAACACGTAAGAGTCGATATCCTTTCATCCGAAGAAAAAATGTCAGGCATCTACCTTCATGGCTCTTTTGGTCCTTATGATGTCATCAATCCTCAATCATATAGAGAGGAAATCATGCCTCTTTGCGAAGGTCACAATGACACTCTTCGCCTAAAAATAACATGGGATGATGAGTATCAAAATAATAGATCTGTTTCACTGACAGTTCCATTTTAGGATATACATAATTCACTTTTCATGTTTTAATATAGCCAAGCAGATAAGTGTGAAAGAACAAAATTTGTTTGGGTCGCCTTTCCCTTGGCTTCCCATTAGAGTTTCGATACATCTCCGTCTTGCCTCCAATGATTCTCCGTTCGTTCTTCGATCGGTTCTCGATCGATCTTCGATTCCCGAACGAAGGATGAACGAAGGATGAACGAAGGATGAACGAAGATCGATCGAGAACCGAACGAGAACCGAACGAAGATCGAACGAGAACCGAACGAGAACCGAACGAGAACCGATCGAGAACCGAACGAGAACCGAACGGAAAATATACCGTCGGAATTGTTAGTTGGACTGCTATACAGTTTCATTGTTAATGACTCAAGCTTCAGATTTAGTCAAGACGGGATGAATCCGAAACTTTAATTCTTTATCATAACTTTTTGTTTTTTGCCCACTTTTGCAATGTTTCATCTCGAGCTAACAGATTTCTAATTTGCCAAGTTTACAAATAGACCATTTTTTGTACCTTTGTGAAAAATCTTATTGTTATGTGGACTATCATTATATTATCTTTGGGTTTAGTCTTTTCGTTGTACAACTTAAAGAAGCCATTACAAGAAAAGAAACGCCCTAAAAAGAAAAAGAAACAGCAAAGAAGAAACACGCCAAGACAAAACAACCGCGTGTTTTATGACGCTGTGCCAGATGAAGAAATGACAGAAGAACAAATGATTGCAGAGGATTATTACTATTACCAAGACAAAGAATAAGGTTTATTGGCAAAATACCTTTACCTTTGTAGACTAAATACCTAATGCGGAAATTCATATTCACATGAAAAGAAGATTGAAAAGATATTTCCACGCAAAAAAATAAAAGCATTATCAACAATCCACCCTAAAGATAAAACACTATACACACAATGAATAAAAGAGCCTACCCCACACATAAAATCACTTTTTTTGCTCTGATACTGAGTATGTTCTTTTCCCTAAACCTTACGGTCGGGGCAAAAGAAGTTGGTCCTAAAAAAGCTGCTTCTATCGCGAAGAAATACGTTAAACTATTGCAAAGCAATGAAGTAAAAAATCGGACTGTCAGCAATCATGTGCAGAAAAATATGCCTTATTACATCTATAACGATGCACAAGGACATGGCTTTGTGATTGTGGCAGGCGATGACCAAATGGGCGAGGTGCTCGCCTATAGCACTGAAGGGACACTCGACACGCTACATGCCAATCCTGGTGTAAAACTGCTTTTAGCTGCTTACCAACAAACTTATGAGGTATTGAAAGAAGGGAATGTCAGCGTTTGTCAAAATAATTCTCGCACAGGACTTTTTGCCCAAAGCGTTTCGCCCTTGTTAAAAAGCAAGTGGGGACAATCACACCCATTCAATGCGATGACGGGCTACCCCTATACCGGATGCGTGGCTACAGCTCTTGCGCAGTTAATGAATTACCATCAATGGCCAACCCAAGGACGTGGTGAAAATGAATATACCGTAACCTATTATCAAGAAACAAAGAAGGCTGATTTCAGTCAGTCGCACTATGATTGGGCTAATATGTTGCCGAGCTATCAATATCCCGTATACGCCACTCCCGAACAAGAAAACGCTGTAGCCTTACTGATGAATGACGTGGGCATAGCCTCGTTTATGCAATACACGCCCAGTGCAAGTAGCACAAAAGGGTTCGTGGCTTATCAGGCCTTGCAAAAACATTTTGACTATGCAGCCGCATACGTCACCAAAGCAAATGAAGGACCAAGCCGTTTTGCCGAAATAATAAGACACGAGTTGCTCAATGGATGTCCCGTATACTTAGAAGGTCGTCCCGCAGGTTCTGCAGCAGGACATGCTTGGGTAACCGATGGCTTTGATGAAAACGGACTCTTCCACATGAATTTTGGTTGGGATGGTCAAGGCGATGCCTACTACTCGTTAACCAACCTCAGTCTGTCGCAAACGGGCAGCGAGTTTCAAGGCAAACCTTTGGCATTTAACCGTGCCCTTACAGCCATACTTGCCCACCCCAATAATGGTAAATATCCCGACATCGAACGCGGACTGTTAGAAACATCGCCACAACTGATGTGCAACGAAGGCGGTTCGTTCACAATAAAAGATATTACCCACAAAACTTTTAGCACAACACAACCACTTACGCTCGAGCTAAACTCTTTTGTGAACAGAGGCAATCCCTTTAAAGGCGATATAGGTGTGGCTGTATACGACTCCAATAGTCAACTTATGCGCGTGGCATACTCAGACGATCATACCACAGGTGGACTCACCGAACGCCTATATGGCACTGACCACAATGGCTTTATGGGCACAGACTACCTTATCAATCAGCCTCAACCTTTACACATCCGTTTAGACAGTTTGTCGGCAGGCTATTACCGTCTTGTCCCCATCTGCACTGCACGCAACGAAGATGGCACTTGGGATGACTTTTTACCCATAAAGAAATCCCCCCTCATCGAAGTGGAATTAAGCGATTCCACAGCACGCATCTCTGAAATATGCAGTGATAGTGCACATTTTCAACTCATGGCACAGCCCAAATTGGCAAGCAATGCCGAACAAGGCAAGAATGTACAAGTATTGTTCACCATAAAAAACCTCAATGGTGTACCTCGCGACTGTTACCTACGCCTGCAACTGCTTAACGACAGCAATGCCGTGGTGCTCGATGCCCGTGCCAATCAGCCTACAGAGGTTGAAGGTTTTGGCGAAGCAGACATACCCATTGAACTCTCTGTGCCTGCACACCTTGCCCCCAATCGCTATCAAATAAGACTCGCCCTCTCTGCCGACGAAGTCGACACGCTTTTCTACCCCATCAACCCTATCCACGACAAAGATACTGCCTATATCGAAGTGGTGGAAGCCCCCGAAAGACCGCTCATAGCAAAGGCTGAGGTATTTTTTGCCGACGACTCAAACGATAGAATAGAATCGAACACAGTGGACGCATCAGCCCTATCGATTTTTAAAATCGGTGTATCGCTACGCACATCCGATGATATGAGCTACGAAGGACAAGTGCGCATGCTCTGCGAAGACGTGCTCACAGGCGAACAAAGTCCTGTGCGTGGCATCGATGACTACGTGAGCATTTCCTCAACCTTCGAGGTTCCCCTTTTCAGCTATTGGTTGCGCAAAAGCAATCTGCCTTGGGCAGACGGTCACATTTATCGCCTTAAGGTTATGGGACAAGTAGATGGGGCTGATGTGGAGTTGGCAAATCCACAAGAATGGCCCTACTACCTAAAGCGCGAGGGAGACATACTCACACTTTATCAAGACCTAGTCACAAAGACCAAGGATGCAGTTACATCCACTGTTAATATGCAGCACCAAGGCAATAGGGTGGTTGTTACAGGTAAGGCTATACGCAGCCTCAAATTATGGAATATGGGTGGCAAATTGCTCAAGCAAGTGAATGCGAATACCCCTAACCATGTCGACCTCTCGTTGCACAATATGGAGTCGGGTGTATATCTGTTGCAAGTAATCACAGATGCCCAATGCCATACCTACAAGATTGTGTACGTCCCCTAAACACCCACTTTTAGGCTAATTGCATAAACTGTGGCAATTTGCATATTTTCATTCTCCGAGATGACTATTGTATGCCTTCGGAATGATATCGGAATGCCTTCGGAATTTGTAGGACCCATTTTTATTCAAATTTTCATTTAAATATTCTAAAACTATTCAGACGCATTCTAATATTTATTCATTAGATAAGATATCCAAAATGCGTTTTAATGAACGTGTGTTGCGCTATAAACAAAAAAATCGTTACTTTTGCACAATAGTAAAACATTGTTCACACAAAACAAGCATATATCATGAGCACTCTTGAAAAGATTTTTGCAGAAAAACTGCTTAACGTAAAAGCCATCAAGTTGCAACCCGAACAGCCCTTTACATGGGCAAGCGGATGGAAGTCGCCCTTCTATTGCGACAACCGCAAAACACTTGCCTTCCCCGCATTGCGCAGCTTTGTAAAGTTAGAACTTAGCCGCATTGTAGCCGAGAAATATCCCGAAGCTGACGCGATTGCCGGTGTTGCCACTGGTGCCATTGCCCAAGGTGCTTTAGTAGCCGACGCATTGGGTTTGCCTTTTGCATACGTACGCTCTAAGGCCAAAGATCACGGCATGGCCAACCTCATCGAGGGTGACTTGAAAGAGGGCATGAAGGTAGTGGTTATTGAAGACCTTATCTCAACAGGCGGTAGCAGTTTGAAGGCAGTGGAAGCGCTTCGTCAACATGGTTGCGAGGTTATCGGCATGGTAGCAAGCTACACTTATGGTTTCCCCGTAGCTGAAGAGGCATTCAACAATGCTAAGGTAGAACTTACTACACTCACAAACTACGAATCGGTGGTAGAAGTAGCATTGCAAACAGGCTACATCAAGGCCGAACACGTAGACATGCTCCACGAATGGCGCAAAAATCCCAGCGAATGGGGCAAATAATTGCGTTTTGAGCAAGTTAAAATTCTAAAGAAAGCGGACCGAAAGTCTTATGTCCCTTATAGCAAACATCATGCTATAAATGCGTTTAAGACCTTCGGTCCGCATTCTGTATTATCAATTAAAAACCAAATATTTGCAAGGTTGAGAAAACATTTGCAAATAAAAAATATTATTTGTACATTTGCAGCGGAGTAGTGTGCACCCTTTGCAAGCTACTCTAAAAAGTATTGAAAAACAATCACAACAAATATCTAAATTCTACAAATCAACAACTAACTATTATGAGAAGATTTACACTTTTCTTCTTTGCATTGTTCGCTTGCTTAATCGCGAGTGCACAGAGTGCGTTGCCTGATTTTAGCACCGAGGATGCTCCTGAGTATTATCCCGTTAAATTTAAATCGGGTAACTACTTGAGCGACAAAGGCGCAGGCAACAAGATGCAAACTGTAGCTCAAAAAGGTGATGCCACTATGTTCCAATTTATTGGCACACAGAGCAGTTTCATTATGAAGAGTAAAAGCGGCAACTACGTAGGCTTTGCCAACGAACGCTTCATTACTACAACCAAAGAGAATGCCGTTAAAATGTCTATTGTCAATGGTTCAGCAGAAAAATACTACGAACTGCAACGCGTAGGTCAAACAAAACGTATGAACCAATTTGGTGGTACTGGCGTTGGCGTTCAGTTGGGCGAATGGAATGCTGGAGACAACAACAACCAACTCTTCTTTGAAGGAGCAATTGATTGGGAAGCCGATTATAACAAGTTGGTAGGTCAAATCAAAGATGCTCAAAGCTACCAGTTCTTCTATCACGATGCTACTGCTGCCCTCGAAGCTATTCCCAGCACGAAACCGACGACAAAGGACGAATACAAAGCTGCTGTCGAAAAGCTGCAGGCCGCCATCACTGCTTTGAATACTGGCGAAGTAAAGGGAACTGACATTGCAGGCAAACACGTTTACCTTGGCAACAAGCTCCACTCTTCTTTCTTCGCTTATGCAAATGGCGACAAAATGGGTTCAAAAACCGCTAGCTATAGTAACGATTGCATTTGGGTTTTCGAAAAGGCTGACAACGGCGAATACTACATTAAGAATGTGGGCACAGGTCTCTATGTAGGTGCGGTTCCTGAAAAGAACGACGAATGCTTTAAGTTAGTAGAAAAGGCTGAAGCTGCAACATACGTGGTTGCTGCCGCTGCTACTAACGGATATTGCAACATTTATAGCTCAACAGGCACTGCCAACCTTGAAACCTTGCACATGGTGAATTGGAACGGTGTGGTACGTTGGGCAAAGGCTGCCGATGCCTCACAATTTATGTTGATCGATGCTTCTGCATTTGAAGCTGCTTACGAAAAGTACTATACTATCCGCAATGGTAAAGGTGGCTATGTGAGCATAGACGACGCCTATGCAGATGGTGGTAACATGAAGTTGAATAATGCCTCACAACCCAGTAATTTGAAGGGTTTGTGGCACGTTTACAAAACAGCAAATAACACTTATCGCTTTATCAATGCAGCCAATGGTCAGGTAATGGCGGTTAAGGGTAGTGAAGGTTCTGCACGCACTTCTTTGCAGAGTGTTACACTGACTGATTACGATGCAACCTACACCACTTACTTCGATGGTACATTCAAAATTGGTAGCGAAGAACCCAGCTACATCAAGCTTGCAGGTTCAAAGAACAACTACTTGAACAACCGCGATGGTTTCCTCGCCCTTTGGAACGATGCAGGTGCCGCTAACGGTGACCAGGGTTCTAAATTCTTCATCACTGAAATCACTCCTAGCCCTGAATACCTTTATAGCGAATATAGCGCTGTTGAACCTGGCAAGCGTCCTGCTGACATCAGCAAGTATGCACTTTGGTACAACGTGCCCGTAGCTAAGACAGGTGTTTCAGACACTTGGATGGAATATGCACTCCCCTTGGGTAATGGTCAACTCGGTACAACCATCCGTGGTGGCATCTTCAAGGATGAACTTCAATTCAACGAAAAGACACTCTGGCAGGGTAGCACAGGCAATGGTGGTAGCGAAAACAACTCTCGTGGTTGGTACCAGAACTTTGGTTCTATCATGGTTACCGATATGAGCGGTGCTTTCTCACTCGACAGCGAAGAAAAACCTGTAAAAGAATATGTACGCTACCTCGACATTATCAATGGTGTAGGTGGTGTGAACTATAAGAGCAGCGACGAAGCTACTACTTATGCACGTCGTTACTTCACTTCAGCTACCGACAAGGTGCTTGTAGCTCACTACGAAGCTAAGGGTACTGACAAACTCAACCTCAAGGTAACCTTCAAGCCCGATACTCAGATTGGTGCAGGTAAGGTAACTTATGCTGATGGCGGTGCAAGCTTCAGCGGTAAGATGACGCTCGTTTCATACAACGCTGCTTACAAGGTGCTCGCAAACGAGGATGCTACAGTTACTACAGACAGCTTGGGTATCCACGTAGAAAATGCTGAGTGGGTGAACGTATTCCTCGCAGCTGCTACAGACTTTGACGCTACTAAGGCTGGTTGCAAGAGCGGTGAAGACGCTGCTAAGATTGCTGCCAACGTACAAGAACGCCTCACTGCAGCTACTGCTAAGGATTATGAAACATTGTACAAAGACCACGTAGCTAAGTTTAGTAGCTACATGAACCGTGCAGACCTTAACATTGCGGATGCTTGCACAGACAAAACTACAGAGCAGCTTGTACAGTATTACAACGCAAATGCTGAGAACAAGAAGACTGCCGACGCTTACTATCTCGAGAGTCTTTACTTCCAGTATGGTCGTTACATGACGGTTGGTGCGAACCTCGATGGTTCAATTCACGCACCTAGCAACTTGCAAGGTATTTGGAACGACCGTTCAAACACTGACTTTTGGCACTGCGATATTCACGCTGACATCAACGTACAGATGAACTACTGGCCCGCTGACCCCACTAACCTCAGCGAAATGCACCTCCCCTTCCTCTACAACATCATCGACTTGGCTTCTGCCCCCAACTCTCCTTGGGTTGCTTTGGCACAGAAGATTAAGAGTGGTGCTAAGGGTTGGACTGTTGCTGTAGAAAACAACATCTTCGGTGGTACTTCTGGATGGTTCAATGGTTCTATGAAAACTCTCGGTGCATGGTATTGCGATCACTTGTATCGCTACTACAAGTACACACTCGATCGTGACTTCCTCAAGAAGGCACTTCCCGTGATGTATCAAAATGCACTCTTCACTAAGAGCATTGCGACGAAAGACGCTAAGGGCTTGTATGAAATCAAGAACGAATGGAGTCCTGAGCACGGACCTAGCGACGTTACTGCTTTTGCACAACAAACTGCATACCAAGGCTTGAAAGACTTGTTCGAAGGATACGCCGAACTCGGCGACGAATCTCCTGTAACTGCCGAGCAAATGGCTGAACTCGAAGACCTCTACAAGAACTTCGACAAGGGTGTTTGGATTGAACAATACAACCCTGGTGGTGTAAATTGGTCAAGCAACAAGCCTTGTATCTCTGAGTGGAAGAACAATGCACTCTCAGAACCAGGTCACCGTCACCTCTCTCACTTGATGTGTCTCTATCCATTCAATCAAGTTAGTGCATTTGCTACTGACGCTGACAGTGTAAAACAATTTGAAGCTGCCTACAATGGTCAGATTGCTCGTAACGGTGACGTAACAGGTTGGTCAATGGGTTGGCAGACTAACACTTACGCTCGTTGTTTGGATGGTGATAAGGCTCACTACAACTTGCAGCGTGCCCTCCGTCACTCGACTTCTTACACCATCGCCATGGGTGGTCAAGGTGGTTGCTACTACAACCTCTTCGATGCGCACTCACCCTTCCAGATTGATGGTAACTATGGTTGCACAAGTGGTGTAGCAGAAATGTTGCTCCAGAGCTACGACGACGTTATCACTATTCTTCCCGCATTGCCCTCTTCATGGACTAACGGTAGCGTAAAGGGCTTAAAGGCTCAAGGTAACTACAACGTAGACGAAACTTGGGTTGATGGTAAGGCTACTAAGGTGGTTATTACTAATAACATGGACGTTGATCGCGTGGTTGCTGTTCGCCTTGGTAACAAGGTTGAAAAGTATAACATCGCTGCTAAGGGAGAAATTAGCCTCGACCTTGCTGAAGGCCTCCCCACTTCTATCAACAATGCCTACGTTCCCGTAAAGGTGAGCAACACTATCTACGACCTCAGTGGTCGTCGCGTTGCGAACGCTGAAAAAGGTGTTTACATTGTAAATGGTAAGAAGGTGGTTCGTTAATCAATAAGTATCCACATACTTAATCTGTATATTGGCAGACACATTCCTCGCGAATGTGTCTGCTTTTTTTATCAACAAATTTTGTAACATAGAACCAGAATTGTTCTTGTCTGACTAAAAACCGGGAAGAATTACATGTAACACACATGCTTTGCAACCTTTTCTTTGCAAACAAATTGTTTATATCAACAAAAATGCCGAAATTAGCACCCGAAATAAAACTAATAACTGTTACTACATGAAACTACATTACTTCTTACTCCCCGCAGCACTTCTTTTTGCTGCCTGCGGAAACGAAGAACTTGAGGGTGTACAGAATAATCTGCCCATCACCAATTCTTCAAACATCCTTACAACAGCCACACCCATATTCCCTGAGGCTGATAACTCCGTACAACTCAGTGCTAACGAAGCCGAAGGCGTATTACAGCTGCTCAAAAGTATCGACCCTAAGAAGGCTCTTAACTTGAACGATCAAGAGATTACAGACGCTGAATATAAGGAAATAAAAAGATACGTTACTAAGAACCTGAAGGCTGAAAACGACTACCAAACTTATAAGAACATCTTCAACTGGTTGATTAAGAACATTAAGTACCCCTGGGATCCTAATGCTGTTCCTTACCTCAGACCATACGACATTTTTAAGCATAAGTGCTGTGTATGCCAAGGCTATGCCAATTTGCTTAAAACGATGTGCCATACGCAGGGCATTCCTTGTGCATGTGTTAATGGCGACTTAGTACCGCTGGGCGCACATGCTTGGAACTATGTATACGTGGATGGTGATTGGTATGTAAGCGATGCAACCAATGGACACGACTACAAGGCAGCAGACTTAAGCAGCTACGAAAGTACGCTTATTCCCCAACGTATGGATTTTGTTGTTTTTGAAGACGATAAGTGTGAGTATACTTACGAAAACCGACTTCTCAATGTTAAGAGTGTTAAGCCAACTACAAGCACTTCGTTTACCGTGCCTTATAGTGTAAATGGTTTGCGCGTAATGTCGTTTATTCCTAGCGTAGAGTTACCTAAGAGCATTACACAACTCAATATAGGTAGTAACATCGAGTCATTTGGCGAGTATGAGCCCACTTCAAGTTTGAGCAGAGTGCTTGCCAACGTAGAGGAAATTAACGTTGATCCTAAAAACTACGCTTTTGAATCGTATAAGGGTGTGGTATACAGCATTTACGACAAGAACAGACCTCACCTCATTCCCGCTGGTATTCGTAGTCTTACACTCAGACCTCTTGAGAGATTGGATAAGAACATGGTAGCTCATCTTGAAAATCTCGAAGAATTGATTATCGGAGAAGGTACTAAGTATATTGACGACTACGCTGTAGAGCGTTGCCCCAATTTGAAGCGTATCTACATACCGGCAACTGTTATTTCTATCTCAGAAAATGCTTTTGCCGAATGTGGCAACTACGAAATTATCAAAGTACCTACAAGTATTCACGAGGTAACAAGATAACACAACCACATGGGGAGACATGCAAAGCAGCTCCCTTTGAAAAAAACACAGGCCTATGAAACAAATAAACAAATTGTTTCATAGGCTTTTTATATATGAAACGAAACTTTGCCTCTGACTTGTATTCACACCGCTTACACCAAGTTAGGCGGCGGCTCGGCAATAAAAATAAAAATCCATTGGCTTTTTATTTTGTATTGCACTCGCCTTGCACTAACTTTGCACTCTAAAACAACTCAGCGCACACATATACGAAAATGAAGATACTGCATACTGCTGACTGGCACTTGGGCAACACCTTTCATGGTCACAACCGCTTGCTTGAGCATCGCCATTTTTTGGCATGGTTGCTCAACGTACTTAAAGAACAACAACCCGATGCAATGATTATCTCGGGCGATGTATTTGACTCTGCCAACCCTTCGGCTGCCGCAGAAGAATTACTTTATGACTTTTTGCTCAAAGCCACTCTGGCTGTGCCCGGACTACAAGTGGTTATCACTGCAGGAAATCACGACTCGGCAGGACGACTTGAAGCCCCCGCGGCATTACTAAAAACGCACAATGTATATGTGCGTGGCACAGTGCACTATCTGCCTAATGGCGAACCCGACTTTGATTACTACCTATTGCCACTTGCCGACCGACAAACCGGACAAGCTGCTTGCACTTGCATCGCATTGCCCTATTTGCGAAGTGGCGACTACCCTGCCAGCATGTCACCCGAACAGGGTTTAGATTTTTTCTTTACGCAACTGCAACAAAAGGTGCGCAAATCTGCCTTTAAAAAACTACCCATCGTGGTGGCTGCACACTTCTATGCTGCTGGCGCTGACATTTGCCAAGGCGAACACTCTGAACGTCTTGTGGTGGGCGGACAAGACTGCGTTGACGTGAACGTGGTGGGCAAGAATGTGAGCTATACTGCCTTGGGACACATTCACAAGGCGCAACAAGTTAAAGACGGACATTGTGCATGGTATGCAGGTAGCGCATTACCCATGTCGTTTGCCGAAAAAAATTATCAACATGGCGTAAACTTGGTAGATATTGACACTGCGGGCGAAACTGAAGTTATGCAAATTCACTACCAACCCTTACGCAGCCTTATCACCATACCTGCACACGGCAAAGCTGCTAGCGTGAAACAAGCTTTCGACGAGATTGCACAACTCCCCCGACGCAAAAAAAACGACAATGCCGACACTTGGCCCTATCTTGAAATACGCATTGAGGAGAAACAACCTGAACCCACACTGATGCACGACATCATGCAGGCTCTAGAGGATTGCGCCGTACGCTTTTGCCGCATTACACGCATACGTCCACAATCTGAATCACCCCTAACAGACCCATCAGACATTACCGCTGACAGTTTGGCAAGCACCACCCCCCTTGAGTTGGCACAACGCTTTTTCAAAGCACGCTTCAACTCGCCCATGCCTTCTGAACTGATAGAACGCTTCAACAAAGCCAACCAATAAAGGTGAACCTAAAAATTCATACAAGGTGAAGATAGAAAAAATAACCCTTTGCAATCTTACTTCGATTGAGGGTGAACAAACCATAGACTTTACAGAAGAGCCTCTGCGTTCTGCTGGACTCTTTGCAATTACAGGCGACATGGGGTCGGGCAAATCTACCATTCTCGACGCCATTTGCTTGGCTCTCTATAACAAAGCACCACGCTTCGAAAATATCGAGACCATTAAAAGCGAAGAATTGAAGCTTGTTGAAGACAAAGCACAACAGGTGCAACCCAAAAACACAGCAAGCATTCTGCGACGCGGACAAAAACAAGGATATGCCAGTGTCACGTTTAGCACAAACCATGGCGAACGCTATGAGGCTACATGGACTACGCGCATTACAAAAACTGGAAACTATAAAACGCCCGAACGCACACTGCAACAACTTGCGCCACACAAAGAAGTTGTGGATAAAGGCGATTTGCAACAACGCATCGAACATGCCATTGGCTTGACCTACGACCAGTTTACACGCACCGTCATTTTGGCACAAAACTCATTCGCCAACTTTCTCCGTGCAAAGGCTGACGACAAGGCTGCACTGCTCGAAAAACTCACGGGCACCGAGGTTTATAGCAACGTGAGTCAACGCATTTACCGTCTTTCGCAAGAGGCTGATGCCCATGTGCAGTCTATCGAGGATGAGATGAAAGGCTTGCTCCACACACGGCTCGACGAGCATTTGCTTGCCGAGCAAAATGAACGTGCCCATTTGCTTGAAGCCTCCGAAAAAAATGTGGCTCAAAACACCAAGCGCATCGAGCAGCAAATAGACTGGATTGACCGTTTTGCACAACAAGCTCGCCAAGTGCAACAGTGCGAATCGCAGTTCGCGCAAACCACCAAGGCGTGCATGGAGGCACGTGCCGACGAGGTTAAACTCGAGCGCTACGATGCAGTGCTCGACATGCAACCGCTTTATCAAGAAATAAAAATGCGTCGTGCCGACGTAGATAAAATAAAAAGTAGCGAAGCTGAAAATGCCACACAACTCGAAGAAGCTCGCAAAGCGCTCGACAAACAAAGCGCAGCACTCGATGTGGCACACGAACGCACATCTGATGCCGAAAAGCAACTCGAAGTGCGCCGTCCTGCAATCGATCGCGGACACACCTTGATGGGCGAAATCAAAATGGCTGCCGACCAGCTTAAGCGACTTGAAGAACAACTTCTCTTGGCCACTCAATCGTGCGAAAAAAGCCAAAGTGCCTTAGCCTCTAAACAAGAGGCATTGCAAAAATTGAGCGAAAGCATCAAACAAAAGCAACTCCACAAGCAGTCGCTCGAGGTGCACCAACTCATGTTCCAAAAGTTCGACCTCATAAAAGATAAACTCTCAAATCTTTATAGCGAAACACAGCGCAACGTGGAGTGCCACTCTAAAGCCACTCTCCTGCAAAAAAAACAAACCGAACTGCGCGAGCAGGGCGAACGTGCCGAAGAGGAACAGCACAAAAACCAAGCACGCCTTAACGCCCTAAAAAGCGAACTCTTTATTCACCAACAAGCCAACCACGGACACGACAGCGTAAAGTTGCAACAAACCGTTGCCAACAACCGCAGTCGCCTCGTGTCTCTCTCGCGTGCTGCCGTCTTGTGGCAACACATTTCCGAAGGTTACGCTCGTATTGCCGAAAAAGCTGCTACCCAACGCCGTGAAGCAGCCGAATTGTCGCAAAAACAACAAGAGGCGAACAAAATGGAGGTTGCCTTGCATGCCAGCGAAGAGGCCTTTGCACGCATTTCTGCTACCTACACACTGAGCCAGTCTAAGGACATTGTGCAGCTGCGCAAACAGCTAAAAGAGGGCATTGCATGCCCTGTGTGTGGCGCCACACACCACCCCTATCACACCGAAACCGAACGCGAATTGGGCAATCTGCTCAACAGTATGAGCAAGGAGTTCGATGCACTAAAAGAGGATGTACTGCTCAAGCGCACACAACTTTCTGCCCTACGCGAGGAGATGGCTGCCGATGCCGCACGCATTGCCGCTGGTGAGGTTGCTCTCAATGAGTTTAAACAGCGCCAAGCTGCCGATGTCGACGAGTGGAAAGCCTTTGCCGACCTCGACGTGTCCTTTGCCGACTGTTCTGCCACCGTAAATCGCGAAGCACGCCGCATGATGCTCCAACTCTTGCTCGACAACACCACACGCTCGGCAGACGAGGCACAACAAGAACTCACCACCTACAACGAGCATCAACAACACATCAACCGCTTAAACACTCAAATTGATGAGCTCAATGGCGTAATGGCTAACAACCGCACTTACCTCGACAAACTACACACCGAGGCGAATGTGGCTAAAACCACTGCCGAAGAGTTGCAACACGTCATAGTGCTCTCAGACCGCGCATGCTCTGAACTCTACACCGACCTCGATGAAATGATCACCCTCTCGGGCTGGTTCACCGAATGGAAGAACAATGCAGACGGACTGCGCATTCGCCTCACAAACCTACACCACGACTGGCAACAAACCTGTGCCACACTCGACGAGGCTGAACGTGCTGACGCCATCTTGCGCGAAGAAATAAAGGGTGCCGAAACCCATGTGGCTGAAGAGCAACGCCACGCTGTGCAATGCCGCGAAAGTCGCGACGCCACACGCGAAGAATTGGCACGCAAACAAGAGGACTTGCGACGAATTATGGGCGAAAACACGCCCCAAAAAGAAGCAGAGATGCTACAAAATGCCATCAACAGCGCACGCCAAGTCGAGGCCACCACACGACGCAGTTTCCAAGAAATGCAAGGACAACTCCACCTGCTCGAGGGCAAACGTAACAACCTGCTGAAGAGCCGACTCGAGAGCCAGCAACAGCAGCAGCAAAAGCAACAAGAGCTCGATTTACTCATGCTGCGCTTCAACGGCACACACTCGCCCGTGCAATTCTCTGAACTCGACCAAATTTTCACGGCTAACACCGATTGGAAAGCCATGCGCCAACGCATTGACCAACTCAAGGAACAACGCATCTTGGCGCAACACAACCTTGAACAAGCGCAACAAGCCTTGCAAAACCTACAAGCTGAATCCATCCGTCCTGCCCTCAACGCACAAGCTACGCCCGAAGTTTCCCAAACACCCCAAGCGCAGCCCACAAACCATGCGCCACAAACTGCACAACCCACCGTGGCTACCCACCTCGAGGCATACTTGTCACTGCGCCAAACGCTAACTCAGGAGCACGAAAAAGAGCTACATCACGCCAACGAAGTAGCTCAAGAATTGGCTACCGTAAGGCTCACACTGCAAGCACACCAACAAAGCGTAGACAGTGCAGCACGCATGCAGCAAACCCTCGACAATGCACGCGAGGACGCACGCCAGTGGAACCGACTTAACACGCTCTTTGGCGCAGCCGATGGTAAGAAATTCCGCACCCTAGCACAAAGCTACACATTCAGCTATCTTGTGGCACACGCCAACCGCCACCTCTGCCAACTCTCTCCGCGCTACGAGCTTCACAACATCGAAGGCACCTTGGCACTCGAAATCATCGACCACGACATGTTCGACGAACACCGCTACGTCACCTCTCTCTCGGGCGGTGAAACCTTCGTCGTATCACTCGCCTTAGCCCTCGGCTTAGCCTCCATGTCTACCAACCAACTCGTCATTGGCTCGCTCTTCATCGACGAAGGCTTTGGCAACCTCGACCGCGACTCACTCGATCTCGTCATGCTCGCACTCTCTAACCTCGAGAACGCACAGGGCAGAAAAGTCGGCGTAATCAGCCACACCGAGCAAATACGCGCACAAATTTCCCCACAAATCAAACTTCGTAAGCGTCCTGGTGGTAGCAGCTCGCTTATCGAAGTGATTTAAAAAAATCTCCCCTCTCACACCTTGGCTATGCGCACCGTGCCCTAAGTTTTTTTAAAAAAACGCACCAGGCGCATAGCCATACACGTTTCCACCCCACTCACACGCCACGCCCAAAAGCCTCACCCCCCATGCCCATCCCCATGCCCACCCCCCTCATCACCTTCATCATCCCCACCTACAACACCCCGCCCCACCTGCTACACCAATGCATCGAGAGCATACTCGCCCTCGACCTCTTTTCCACCGAACGACAAATCATCCTTGTTGACGACGGCAGCACCATCCCTGCCATCACCCAAGTGCCACCACACATCGCGCCCCACATCACCCCCATCCGTCTGCCCCAGAACCAAGGCCTAGCAGCTGCCCGAAACGCAGCCATACCTCAAGCCACGGGCACCTACATTCAATTTATCGATGCCGACGACGCACTCCTCGTCCACCCCTACAACGCACTCTTGCAACAACTGCGCGCACCCACGCCCCCCGACGTGCTCATGTTCAACCACTGCCACCACTTGCCCCGCCATCCACACACCGCCTACGTGCAATGGAGCACCCCAACCACGGGTACACACCACCTCGCCCACCACAGCCTCCAAGCAGCATGCTGGGGCTACATCTTTAAACGTAGCATCATGGGCAGCCTCCGTTTTCCCCAAGGCATGCTTCACGAGGACGAATACTTCACCCCTCGCCTGCTCCTGCGTGCCCACACCCTCATAAGCACCCACACACCGCTCTACTACTATCGACAGCGTGCCAACTCCATTTGTCACACCACAGACCGCGCACACCGCATGCGCAAAATCGCTGACAAACAAAAAATTCTAATCGACCTATCCACCCAACGCTGGACTGCCGACCAACTGTCAGCCATTACTCGCAGACTCCACCAACTCGCAGCCGACCTTCTCTATAATGTTTGGACCCACACACACAGCCTCCAACAACTCAGACTAACCGCACACACACTGCGCCAACACAACCTCTACCCCCTACCTCTAAAACACTACACACCGCGATACTGGGCATGGGCTTTAGCACTTAAATTCTTGAGAGTGTAAACAGCCAACTGAGGAAACGAAAACGCGCCAACAGGGGAAACGCAAGGGGCATGGTGAAATGGGTTACCCCATTAGATAGGGTGTTCAAAATCTATAATATTTTTCTGCATGGTTTTGATGTTATAAATGGTTGATATTCAACAATAATAAACGCATAAAATGCCTCAATTCGTGTATTATTTTA
>UQQN01000030.1 GCA_900543155.1 uncultured Prevotella sp. | reverse complement strand
CTTATCTCACCCCTAACGGGGTGACCCATTAAAATAATACACGAATTGAGGCGTTTTCTGTGTTTGTTATTGTTGAATATCAACTATTTACGATATTATTTTTTATCAAAACCATGCAGAAAAAAATCATGGATTTTGAACACCCTACCTAACGGGGTAACCCATTTAAACATACCACCTACAGACGTCAAAAAAAACGATAAAACCAATCAGAAGAAAATTATACTAGCCTGGGCGCTAAAAATCTCTGTTCATGTATTAGTTCTTTCTTGAAAATATATTTTTCTGATAAAAAAATCGTAAAATGATAATATTGTGTAAAATTTTGCTATATTTGCAACATAACAAATGCTTTATTAGCATATTACTAACACTTGAACGCTTATGGAAAAGATTTTTACATTTCTTGTACTACTCATTTATGTAGGTGTAAATGGGCTATCTGCACAACCTCAAACCGAAAAAATTCGACGCCAAATAAAACAAAAAGGGGCTTCGGCTCATTTATTAACCGAAATGGCACGCATCTTCAGTACCTCACAACCTGATTCTGCCATATACTACGTAAAATTAGCACAAGCTAAAAAGCCTGCGGGAACTGACCTTATTACACTTAATGCTGCATTGGGCGAAGCTAATATGGCACAAGGAAAAACTGAAAAGGCTTTGCAACTATTTACACATGCTCAAAAATTAGCTGTACAGCAAAAAAATCAACACGAACAATACAATCAACTCTGTAGCATGGGTATCTGTTACAGTCGTTTGCAAAAGTTTGACCAAGCTATTAAATGTTACGAACAAGTTATTAACTACGGACTTAAGCACAGCCGTCAACTCGCTTTTTCTGGCTATCAAAATTATGCTGCACTATGCAGTAGGGTGGGGCGTGCAGAGGACTGCAAAAGCATGTTGTTTAATGCCCTGAAATATGAAGACGCTGCCGAACCTTCATTGCGCGTATCGGTATATGCAGGCTTAGGTACGATTCTAACTTATACACCTGCCACCTTTGATGAAGCCGAAACTTATTTACGCAAAGGCATTGAAATAGCCCGTAAGGCTAACGAACCTTTGGCTGAGGCAAGTTGTCTTTCGCCTCTTATCACATTGCTCACACAACTCCCTGCGCGTTATGGTGAAATACCACAACTCATTACACGTGCCAACTCTATTGTGAGTCAATATGCTCCTAATGGCACAGAACGCATGCAACTTGAACACGCTAAATTTAATTTCTATTATGTAACAAAACAGCGGAAACTAGCCCTTGAATCGGCACTTGTGCTCTATAACAATAGTCCCGCAGTGTCGTCAGAGCGCGACAAGGTGTTGTTAATGACAGCCCGTGCCTACGAAGGTGTGGGACAAACTGACCGTGCTTGTTATTTTTATTTGGAGGCATATTATGTGGCAGACTCTATTCAGCAACTCCAAATTCAGCAACAAGCAGCCGATGCTGCCGCACGTTATGACTCTAAGGAAAAGCAATTTAAAATTGTACAACTCGAAAAAGACGCAGCACAAGCCGAGGTAAAACAGTGGCGTTTAGGTGTTGGCCTTGCCGGTGCTTTGGCGCTTATTGTGTTGGGTGGTGCAGGCGTTATGTTATGGGTGCGCCAACAGCGTCGCATAAAGCAACTTAACGAGGCAAAACGCTATATTGATGGCGTAGAAACTGAGCGTAAACGTCTTGCACAAGAATTGCATGATGGGGTGTGCAACGATTTGCTTGTGGCAGAAATGAAACTTTCTGTGTCAGAGAGTGTAGACGATGCCGTGCAACAACTCCATCATGTGCGCAACGATATACGCCAAATTTCGCACGAACTAATGCCGCCTAAGATGCAATTTTCAACCATTGACCAATTGCTTTCGGCTTTTGCCTATAAACTGAGCGAGATGCAACAATTCGAAGTAAAAACAGAGATTGACACCTCGTGTGATTGGACTCAGCTTGCGACACAGAAAGGCTATCAGCTCTATCGCATCGTGCAAGAGCATGTTACGAACCTCATTAAGCACACTACGCTTAAACACCTCGAAATAGTTCTTGAAATGCAAGAAGGCACGGTGGTGCTAAAACTCATTGACGATGCACAACCACAACAGTCAAACTCTTCATCTCCCAAACAAGGGGGCATAGGGTTGCAGTCTACCGCCGAACGTCTGAAAAGTATCGAAGCCGAGGTAGAAAGTTACACGAATAGCGAACACAAACATGTGGTTTGCATAAAATGTTAGTGCCGTTTTTGTGCATTTCATTATTTTTAATGAAATACATGCAGAAACAATCGGCTAAATTTGCAACATGATTGTGAACACAGAAGAGAAGCATAAAGATTTTTCGGTGCTGATTTGCGATGATCATGCTATTCTGCTTGAGGGATTAAAGGTCTGCTTAATGCGTATTCCTGGCGTGAAAGACGTGAAAATCAGTAGTACCATGCGTCATGCCATGGATCAATTAAAGGCTGCTCCCGAAACAGCCCTTTGCATTGTAGACCTCGATCTGCCTGACGGCTCGGGGATAGACCTTATAACCTATGCCAAACAGTTGTACCCCGACATTCGCACATTGGTTTACACTTCGCACGAGGAGATATGGAATATTAACGCTGTGATGCACTCAGGCACTGATGCTGTGGTATTTAAAAGTTGCGAGCCAAGCGAGTTGCGTTATGCCGTAGAAAGTGTGATGAGTGGCGATACTTATTTCTGTAAGCGTTTTCAGCAATTAGTGCGCCATATTGAAATGCACATTCCCGATTCGAGCGAACATCTTACTTCGCAGGAGAAGAATGTGTTGTGCCAACTTGCACGAGGGCTTAGGGCTAACGAGATTGCAGATGCTTTGCATGTATCGGTTAATACCATAAACACGCACAAAGCACATTTATTGTCAAAGTTTAATGCCACCAATACCACTGAACTTATAATCAAGGCATTTGTGAAAGGGGTGGTTGAACTCAAAATATAAAACCGATTCCTCACCCTTTTCACATATAACTTTGATACTACGCATTCTAAATATCCTTTAGTAGGCACCAAGCATCTTAGATGTTCGTCATAAAAAACGCACGAAAATGCAAAAAAATACGCTTAATACATATTTTCTTTGCAAAAGATTTGGCAATTCCAACAAAACACCTTACCTTTGCACTCGCAAATAAGCAAGAATCGACAGCTATCATTTGTAAGGAGAGATGGTAGAGTGGTCGAATACACCGGTCTTGAAAACCGGCGTACCGCAAGGTACCGGGGGTTCGAATCCCTCTCTCTCCGCCAAGGCTTCTGAATGAAAGTTCAGAAGTCTTTTTTCGTTAGTATGCTTGCCATGGATATTGGATATTGTGGTAGCAGATTTTGTACACCTTTGTTTCATACCATTCAAAATCCATTTTATCCTTCATTTCACACAGTTCTATATGCAATGTTTCTTCCATGCGGATATTCTATCTTTTTGCATAAAAACAGGCTATGCTTCTATTGTTCCTGACATCGATAAAGCGGATACATGGGGTACAATCCACCAATGGGCTGATATAAACGCTGTAGCCAGAAGCATACAAGACAAGTGTGGCTCGCTTGATGCTTCTGGCTACATTTCCAAGAAACTACTATCTACCTAATTATCTATAACTCTCCTTTTTTATGATTCTTGGCTCTCCTTCTTTTCGGGTACTACGGTATCGTTCTTTTCAGGTACTACGGTGTCGGTAGAGAAGTTAAGCTGATGGCTTTCTACTACGGGGTCGGTTTTCTCGGGTACCTCAGTGTCTTTCTTTTCAGGAACTACGGTGTCGGTAGGCACTACAGTGTCGGTTGAGAACCAAAGTTGCTGACTTTCGACTATGGGGTTGTTCTTTTCAGGAACTATTGTGTCGGTGGGAACAACTGTGTCGGTTGCCAAAGCTGAGCCATTGGCGAAGCCGCGGAAGGCTGATGAAGTTGAACCTGCGAAAGCTGCGCTGCTCAATGTGACAACGCCCATTACCATGATGGCAGAAACTGTGAACTTTTTCATAATCGTATTTGTTTTTGAGTTGTTTATTTATGTTGTTGTTTCTGCTTTAATAAAGCGCAATAGCTGTGCCAAAAAATAAACAAGATGAGTTTTGTATTGATTATGAAGTAGTTATGCGTTTTGTGCCAATTCTACACTACTGTGGAAAGTGTGGAACGTAGTGTGGAAAGTGTGGAAAAATTCCACACTTTTTTTGTGGGTTGTTCCACAATTCTTAAAACGACTCTTTAAGTTAGGCTTTATTGCCCTTTAGTTTGTTGTAGAGGGTTTTGCGGTCGATGCCTAACATTTGTGCAGCACGACTCTTGTTGCCGCCTGTGAGTTGTAGGGCTTCGTGAATGCGTGCCAATTCTTCGTCTGCAGTAGGCTTAATGGCAAGTGTTGCCGAGGGTTGGGTGGCAGTGTCTTGTGGCAAACCGAGTTGGGTGGACGAGATGTAGGCAGCGTTCTCAGCCAATAATGCAGCACGTACCACCACGTTGCGCATTTCACGTAAATTGCCAGGCCAAGCATAGCGCAGCAGGGCTTGTTGTGCATCGGGGGTGAAGTCTGTTATGTTTCGCCCCAAATCGGTGTTGGCACGTTCAAGAAAATAGTGGGCAAATTCTAATATGTCATTGCCTCGTTCGCGCAAAAGGGGCATGTGCAGTGTGAACTCATTGATGCGGTGGTAAAGGTCTTCGCGGAAGGTGCCACGCTGTATGGCTTCGGGCAGGTTCTCGTTGGTGGCACATACCAAACGAATGTTGATGGGGCGTTCTTCGGTGCTACCCACAGGGCGTATGCGTCGTTCTTGCAGTGCACGCAAAAGTTGCACTTGCACCTCATAACTTAGGTTTCCCACCTCGTCTAAAAAGAGTGTGCCTCCCGAGGCTTGTTCGAAGGCACCTATTTTATTGTCGGTAGCTCCGGTAAAGGCACCTTTGGTGTGACCGAATAGTTCGGAGATTGCCAACTCTTTGGTAAGTGCCCCACAGTCTATTGCCACAAAAGGACCTTCGCATCGTGCACTTTGTTCGTGAATGCGGTGTGCCACATATTCCTTGCCTGTGCCACTTGCGCCAATAATTAATACCGACATGGGGGTGGGGGCAACTAAGGCTACTAAGCGATAAAGATCGTGGGCTATGGGGGAGTGTCCCTCAATGCCAGGATGATGCTTTGCCACGGCTGTTTCGCTTTTTTGTGAGGCGTTTGCAGACGATGGGGTGGACTTTTTAGCCTCGGACTTATGGGGCAAGGTGGGTTGTTGTGTAGGGGAGGCAGAGGTGGTTAAAGCCTCGTTCAACTTTTGTAGCAAAATGTCGGGTTGCACAGGTTTAGCAATGTAGTCTGTAGCCCCTAACTTCATGGCTTCGACTGCATTTTGCACTTCGGCATAACTTGTCATCATGATGAATGGAATGTACATTTGCTTGCTGTGCATCCATTGCAACAAATAGAGTCCGTCATGATCGGGCAGACGAAGGTCTGATAACACCAATTGTGGGGCATGTTCGTTTTGGAGCAACACCTTGACGGCAGCGGCTACGCTTGATGCTGTAGTCACCTCGAAATTCTTTTTGCGTAACCACACACTGAGCATGGTGCTAAATGTGAGGTCGTCTTCTATGATGAGAATATGTGTAGACATGTTTCTTTATAGAGTGAGGGTAGTGCCAAGGGGCTATCTACGCTTCTGTTTTCTTTAATTCTTCAATTGCTATCTTTAGTTCGTTCAGCACTGTTTGGCAGAGTGCTTCATCGTCTGGTTGCCAAATGTTGTCGAATCTACGTCGTTCTAACTCTTGTAATGCAGCTATTGCGGTGGATTGTATGAGTGTGAATGTGGGCAACATTTTGTGGGCAATGCGGCATGCCTCGGTTTTGTGGTGTGCTTGGCATGCTGCTTGTAGCTTTGTGAAGTGTTGTTGACAGTCGGTGGCAAATTGCTGCAATATGTCTTTTTGGGCTTGACTATCGTCTTGGGCAAAAAACAACAGATTGTTGAGCGCAAGGTGGGGGAGGGCAACCTCTTGTTCTTTGGGGAGTAAATAAGTTTGCTCAGTGGATGTGCCATCCTTAAAATGCGCTTGCTTTTTACGAAGCATTGCGGGGGTGGCTTTGAACACGCGCAATAAATCGTTTTGGGTGAAGGGCTTAAATAAAACATCGGCAAAACCGTGCTCTTTAAAGTCGGTTGCAGGAATGAGCGTGTGCGACGTCATGGCAATAACCTGTACCTCTTTGGACAAGAGCTTTTCTTGGCGCAAGATGCTTAATACCTCATAACCCGACATAGAGGGCATTTCGATGTCGGTCATTACCAATGTGGGCTTGTGGCCTTGTTTGAGCCATGCTAATAGTTGTTCGGCTTGGTTAAAGGTAGTGATCTGAGCCTCAGCAGGCAACACATTGCGAAGCATAGCCTCGGTGAGTTGCATCTGTAAGGCATCGTCGTCGAGCACTGCTATGTGGATTGTGCCTTGAAGAGTTCCTGAAGCGTGGTTCTCGGCATTGCTTTGAGCTTCAATGTTTGTGGAACATGCAGCATGGGCTAAAGTGAGAGCTTTGGCATGGCTCTGAGTTAGGTTGTCTGCATTGTTCTGTGCCTCGGTGTCGGTGGGGGAGGTGGCATCGTTCTCCCTGTCGGTATAAGGTATTTCTTTAAAGTGGCTTTTCATATTTACGCGAAAAGTGCTACCTTTGCCTAACTCGCTTTTTACTTTTAATTCACCGCCTAAGCGCTTAATTAACTTTTGCGTAATGCATAGCCCTAAGCCTGCACCCTCTTGTCCTTCGCTGCCTTTAACGCGTGTGAAGGGTTGGAAAATGCGTTCTATGTCTGCTTCGGACATACCACAACCAGTGTCGTGTACAAGAATACATAAAAGTCCAGCGGGGTGGACAACTGAACATAGGTGAACTTCGCCTTTTGTGGTATATTTTATAGCATTGCTCAAAAGATTTTCGATAATTTGGCGTAGTTGAAAAGCATCGTCTACCAACACATATTTTGTTTGTTCAATGTTGCATGTAAATTCGAGACCTTTTTGTTCGGCAAGCGGTTTGAAAATGGTAATAATCTCGTGGAGTAATTTGTAGAGGTTCGTGGGTTTTGAGTGAATTTCTACATCCTCGTTTTCGAGTTTGTAATATTCAACAAGGGCCTTAACTAAGTGCAATAAATATTGAGCCGAGGTGCTTATGGCACTCAGTTCTTTAGATTGCTGCACTTGCTTTTGGGGCAATAAGTTGAGATAGCCCAAAATGCTATTAACAGGGGCTTTAATGTCGTGTGATATGGTAAGCAACAAGTGTTCGCGTTGTAACATTACGCGTTCGAGTGTGCGACGATAACGGTTGGAGCGTTTAATGTCGTGCCATAACCAAAATAGGAGTAATGCAGAAAGCACCACAGCCCAAAAAGCAACATGCCCCAATTTGCGAGCTGCGGCAGAGCGTTGTTGTTGCTCATTGTGCGAAACTTGGGCTATGTGTTTTTGTTGGGCAGTTGTGATATTGTCTATTAGCATGGTCATGCGTTGTGACAACTCGGCTGACGTGGCTCGCAGTTGGTCTGACTTGCGGTAAAGCGTTTTAGCATGTGCCAAAGAATCGCGTTGCAAATTTTTGTGTACACCGGTTAATACCCTTGCCAAGGTATCGGCAATGTTTACTTGGGTTTGTGTGGTGTCTTTTATACTTTCGTTTTGTGTGAGTTGTGTAAGTACAGTATCGTCTTTGGCACGTTTAAAGGCATCGCCTAATCGACGAAAAAAACCGCGTTTTCGGCGCTCAATTATTACTTGTTCGCCACGTTCTACTATGGGTACACCTACTTTTAGGTTGATGGGGCGTTCGTTGTTGTGTAAGTCTTTAATTTGACGTTGCAGGTCATTGCCTTTATTATTTTCGTGGCGTAGGGCATTTACAAGGTTTACTATGCCATCGCGACGTTGGTGTACCAAATATTGTAGTGAGTCAATACGTGTTTTTTGTTTAGAATCGTCTACAAGAATTTTTAGTCTTACAATAGCAGTGTCGATTCTTACAACAGCTTGCATGTAGCGTTTTAATTCAGTGTCATCGGCATATTGCATGCTGAGTGCTTCAGCCTGTGTGCTGGCATTGAGAAGTTGTGTAAGCAAATTGTCGGTAGCACGTCGCTGCATAATTATTTTGTTCTCGGCTTCTGTGAATTGCGTAACCGATTGCGCATAGCGCGTTACATACGACATAGCTATGCCTAAGGTAATTGACAACAGCAAAAATGCCACAATCAATCCTCCCACCGACTTTCGGGGGGTGACTTTTTGTTTTGAAAGAGGCTTGTTTTTATCTGTCATGTCTTGTGTCTGTTTGGTAATTTATGGGCGAAGTTACAATTTTATATGAGTTCCTTGCTTTAAGTTTTATTCTTTTTATTGTTTTTATTGATTCGCAAGCATGTGTACGCTGAAATAGCGTATAATAAAAATGAACATTTGGGGATACCTCTGTTTGCAAAGCAATAAAGCATTACGTGCTGAGACTCTTCAGCGTGTAATGCTTTATATTGTTTGCCTATAAATTAGGGCTTAATTATATTTTGCCCTACTACATACCCCATGCTCCAAGCGGCTTGCAGGTTGAAGCCTCCAGTGATGGCATCAACGTCGAGCACTTCGCCTGCAAAGAAAAGGTGGGGGCATACGCGACTCTCGAGTGTATTCATGTGGATGGAGGATAATGAAACACCGCCACAAGTTACAAATTCTTCGCGGAAACGTCCTTTGCCATCTACTTTATAAATATCGTTGGTGAGTGTTTCGATTAATCGGCTTATGCCTTTTTTGCCCAATTCACCCCAACGCTTTTGTTGTGAAAAGCCCAATTTATCTAATATGTAGAACCATAGACGCGATGGGAGGTTAAAAGGACGTACCGAGGCTAATTGCTTTTGTGCGTTATGGGTCACAATGGCAGTGATCTCGTCGGTGGCAGCCACAGAATGTATAACGCCCGTCCAATTTACCGATACTTGTGTGTGATAATTGTTTTCGTGCAGAAAACGTGCTGCGTGTGATGAGAGTTTAAGCACTGCAGGACCACTCATGCCCCAATGTGTGACAAGTAAAGCTCCCTCTGCACGATGTTTGGTGCCAGGAATAGACACAATGGCAGGGTCGACTACTGTGCCCATGAGCGAAAGAAAATAGGTGTCGGTAATATTGAATGTGAAGAGTGAGGGGATGGGACATTCTATTTCATGTCCTAAACGAGCATGCACATCAAGTCCTTCGCCTTTAGGGGCGCCACCCGTGGTAATTGCCACACGATGAAAATCAGCCTCTGTGCCATTGGCAAAACAAAGGTGTAGTGTAGCATCTTCGTTTTGGCTAATGTCTGTGAGTTTATGGTTGCACAATTGGTGAATGCCTAATTGTGTGGCAAGTGTGGTGAGACAAGAAATGATGCTCTGTGAATCTTGTGAGGCAGGAAACACACATTCATCCTCTTGTGTAACAAGGGGTACTCCTTCGCATTTAAACCAATTATAAACATCCTCGTGACTAAAATGCTTTAGCAAGCGTTTCATGAGTTTATGGCCACGTGGATAGGCTTGTTTGGCGTCGCTAATCGTAGCAAACGAGTTGGTTAGGTTGCACCTACCGCCTCCCGTAATTGCTACTTTAGCAAGCACGGTTTTATTTTTTTCGAAAATAGTTATGTCAGCATTGGCATTGTTGCGTTTAGCTTCGATTGCTGCAAAATAACCAGCTGCGCCACCACCAATAATGGCAATGCGTAAGGGTGAGTTCATTGGGGCTTGTATTAGTAAATGAATAAGTAGGTGTGTGCTAAAAAATGGTTTTCATAATTTGCATTGCAAATATGCTTTGCAAAGATACGCACGTCTTTTTAAATAATAACTGTTTGTAGATGGATTTCGTTTTTGTAAAACGCTGCGTTTAAAAGGCATTTAGATGGCATTTAAACGGTCTGTATAGCGCAAATTTTGTCTAATAATGGGGTTGTTGAGGCTCAATAGAGGCTCAAAACAAACTATTTTTAATTTTAATCGAAAAAAAGTGCCTTTAAATTTGGTTGTTCAAACAAAACCTCTTACCTTTGCACTCGAAAATAAGCAAAAACGACAACTATCATTTGTAAGGAGAGATGGTAGAGTGGTCGAATACACCGGTCTTGAAAACCGGCGTACCGCAAGGTACCGGGGGTTCGAATCCCTCTCTCTCCGCAACAGAGTCCTGCAAACTAATGGTTTGCAGGACTTTTTTATTATCCTGGCGTGCCCTTCAAAAATTACATTTACGACCAATAGTGTAGTTTTATACATTTTCTATATCATTTCATACAAACCATCTGCAACGATTTGCTTATAGCATATACGCGCACAATATTTCGTCGGATTCCATCAAAAAGCGAGGTGGGTTGCCGAAGTGGAGTTTGGCTATCATGTGGTTTGTGGCAACCATGGTGCTTGTATTTGGCTGCTATGGTGCTATACGCCTATACAACTATTATTATAATATAGGGGTAAGCATCATCGAGACTCCTCACCCCAAAACACTGTGGGACTTCGCCGATGCTTTGCGCGAATATGGCTATGTAGATGCTGTCTATCTTACCGGTGGCAACGAAAGCGGTTTCTACCGTGCTCCTGACGGCACCGCTTACTTCACGGAGAGAGCCGCAAAGTATCGTACGGATAAGCACCACGGTGTAGCTCCTTGGCTGGTGCTTAGGAAGCGATAATTGCCAAGATATACAATAAACCCAGCATCTTGTACAAGTCACCTCGGAAAGTTTCTCGCTTCAGGAAAGCCACACTACCTTTGCATTGTCAAGAAGACAAAACCATTAAAAAACAATAGAAGACAATGAAGAAGTTAATGATTATGCTGCTGATGGTTGTAGCAACCAGCACAGCAAGTTTTGCAAAAGGTAGTAACGACAATGTACAGACTGCTGCCAAGGAAGTGGTTCAGAAGGTGAAGGATGCTCCTTCGGGCACTACTTATGGGGTGGTGGAAGTGACCAAGAGCCATATCGTGGTGAACACCCCTCTCGGCCGTTACAACATCAACAAGAATAAAGACGGAAGCTTCTCTTTCATGGGCATGACTGCCAAACTCGTTTCCGCCAAGAATGGTGTGTACAAGGTGAAGACCTCACTTGGTACGTTCAACATAAACATGCGCAAGGCTACTGTAACAAAGCAGTAAGCTGAATTAGAAATGTCCCATATGAGCGAGTATTGAAAAAATGAAGTTAACATTTCTATTGCTTCAGTAAAAAGCTATCTTCTATTTTTTGTATTCTCTCATGCGGGGCTTAATTCTCTATAGAGATAGAACTTTAACATTTAAATATATAAAATATGAAGACACTCAAATCCAAGGAAGATGAAGTACTGGACGACTTTGTCAATCGTGCTACTAATGCTGCAGAATTGCAGCAAGAAATAATAAAGAATCAAATTAAATATTATTTATATGGATGGTTTGATGGTATAATTCCATATTGTACTAAATCACGTATAACTGAGATTATTAACAAAGTATATGAACAACTTTTAACACTTCCAAAAAATTCTGCTTATTTTGGTTTCAATAAAGAGTCAAAAACACTTGAAATTACTGGATGTGTTAGAGAATTAATATATAGTGAACTTACAGAAGAATTAGATTATGTAAAATATTGGTTTGTAAATAGATATATACCAGTATATAAGCAAACGTACGCCCAAGCACTTCAGGAGGTAAAGAATGGTAAGAAAGAAACTCATTGGATGTGGTGGATATTTCCACAAATGAAAGGGTTGGGTAAGTCAGAAAGATCACAATTTTATGGTATTCCAGATAGAGACCAAGCAAGAACATTTCTTGAACATCCTTTTCTTGGAAAATATTTAATTGAAATAACTCAAGCTGTTTTTGATAGTGATAAAACTCCTTATGAAATATTTGGAGCTGATGTTATAAAATTCCGATCATGTATGAAACTTTTTGCTTCATTAGAAAATACAAATAAAATATTTAAGCAAATCATTAATAAAAATCATTGGTTATAAATTTAATTTCTCGGTAAAAATTTACCGAAATATTGTTTGTAATAAAAATAATAAAAAAAGAGAACGATATGCAGAAATTTATTAGAATTGCCTTGCCATGCGTTTGCTTTGCGGTTATGGTATGGTTTTTATTATCTGACGGCATCAAATATCTGGATTGGACATGGTTGGTTGGTGTTGCAGGTATCGGTGCAGTTTGTTTTGCCGTGTTGTGTGTAAAACTTCACAAGTTGCAGAAGCAGAAAGAGGGTCTGTTGAAGAAACAGGCAGAAGAGGCTGTTGCGCCCGAATTGAAGAAGGTAAAGGGCAACTCGTTGAAAAAGGAGATGATAAAGCGCAGATTGGTAAGAGAATATATTGAGAGAAACTCTGACGATTGTTCGGAAGAAAATATAGCTATTGAGAATATAAAAGGTTGGTTAGGTTCATTGATATGGAGTTTCGGCATTATTATTGCTATGCCAATGCTATTAATGATAATACTGTTTGTGGGTTTTCTCGTTATGTTTGTGGTTGGTGCCGGCCAGTCGAACGGTACAGGCGTACCCACTCATATTGACTATCATAATGCTGACGACTTGCAAAAGGTTACAGGAGTGGAATTCCCAGAGATAGTCCCAGTGGATTCTTTTTGTTCGGATGGAGGACTTGCAGGTTATGAAACACAAATAAAATTTGTACCAGCAAAGCCATTGGATAAAGATTTCTTTTGTCGTTTAGACCAGGCATGCAAGACCGATTCATGCTGTTGGAAAAAGGATTCTATTGGATATTTTTATGACATCTATCCTGAAGCAATTCCTTTCGACAGAACAAAGGGGATGCATCGGAGAATGGTAGATGTTGATGGTAAAAAGGTTCCTGATTGGGATGGAACATATATATCGGTTTTCGTTCCCATAGAAGGAGATACAATAATTCTTAATGATGGTTGGACAAGATAGATTGTCTATAACCATAAACAATTGTATTATTCGCTATAGGGTGGTCCTATAAATTACCACCCTATCACCAAACAAAAAATCAAACTATATGAAGAAAAAGAACAAGATATATATCATATTGTTGGTTGTCATAGTGCTGCTGATTGTTAGCATCCCTTTTGTGCCTCCCATTTATAACAGGTACACTAAGCCATTGTATAAGAATTACGTCGACGCCAAGGAATGGTATGGCAAGGTGGATTGCGAGAATCTCTCGCAAGTACGGGACTATTGCGAGCGACGAGGGTATAGCACGGACTATTATATCCTGGTGGATTTCTCCATTCCATCGGGCAAGAAGCGGTTCTTTATCTACGACCTGCAGCATGGCAAACGCTTGATGAGCAGCTACTGTATGCACGGCAGTGGCAAGGGCAACACGGATGTCAAGCCTAAGTTCAGCAATGAGTTTGGCAGCGGATGCTCCAGCCTTGGACGATATGTGATGGTAGGAAAGGGTAGTAAGTTTAAGAAGAGCATCCGTCTTCGTGGGCTTGACAAGACCAATTATCTTGCCGAGACTCGTGGTATCTTGATTCATTCAGCAGGAAAAGTCACAAGATTCTCTGGCGATAGGGAGTATATCCCGATAGGCTCCGAGAGCCGTGGCTGCTTTACGGTATCGAGAGATTGTGTGACGAAAGTGATGGAGATATATCGTGGAGCTTCAAAGCATAGGCCTGTGATGCTTTATGCTAAATATAAATGATACAGTCTATGACGAACATGGCGATGTACTTGACTCTATGATTGAAACAGGTGGGATGAGCAAAGAAGAATAGAATATAACGCTACATCGTGCTACAAGACGCTACAAGTAGGCTACATCTTTCAATGCCTATAACATCTTGAAAATCAATATTGCTACATGAAGATACAACTTTCAGAGTCATATTTGACTTATAGGCATTTGAATAATAATGGTAAGATAGTGGTCATGATATTGTATTATCCCCCTTTCATAAGGGCAATTCATAAACATAATACAAAGGCAATGAGAAGATAAACAGAAAATAATGGCAACCGACTTATTGAAAAGTAAGAAGCGAGTGTCGTAATGCCATAATCTCCTCAAAGATTTGAGGAGTGGAGTAGAAAATAGAGTGCAAAATAAGCGAAAATGCTTAAAGACGGCACTTGAATATCAATAAGTTACGGAAGCTGGTAGAGTGATATAAAATCTCTCTCTCTCCTCAACAGAGTCCTGTAGATCGAAATATTTACAGGACTTTTTCGTTATGGTGTGTCCATTAAATGTCCCCCCCAAAAAAATCTTCAATAATTATGTAGGTTTTGATGTTTGATTATTTTCAAATATTTTTGTCGTAGGTATAAAAAATGCCAACTACGCGTTTCGCAACGCATAGTTGGCTCACAGAACTTATATAGAGATGAAAAAACTATCATATATTACAAGAATCAGCACATAGAATGCTTAATTCCTTAATTCGATTGCAAAGATACATTTTGGGATAGAAAACTCCAAATTTTTATCTACTTTTTTCCTGCATATTTTGAAAAATTAATATTACAGACTTGCTACTTATGTTTTGTGACAGAAATTCCTTGGTCTGAGATTACAATTTCGCGGTTCTTGTAGAGTGTGCCTACTGCACGCTTAAAAGTTTTTTTGCTCACTCCAAAACGTTCTTGAATTTCTTCGGGGGTAGAACGATCTGTAAAGGGAAGTGTGCCACCTGCTTCTTGTAGTTGGTCACGTAGTTGGTCTGCAAAGTCACGAAAACGTCCTTTACCAATGCGTTGGAGCGAAAGGTCGAGTTTTCCATCAGGACGCACATTCACTACGGTTGCTGTGAGTACATCGCCTGCATGAGGCTCTTGTTCAAATATCTGGTCATCATAGATGAGGCCTGTACAACGATTGTCGGCAATCACCTTAAAGCCGAGCGGTGTTTTTTGTTGTACCATGATTTCAACCTCTTGTCCGCGGTGATAGTCACTGCGCATGGCTGGTTGTAAGTATCGTTCAACCTTTGCCGAAGCCACAATACGTTGTGTCTCGTCGTCGATGTGTATATGCACTAAGTATGAACGACCTTGCTGCATAACCATTTTTTGTTCGCGGAAAGGCACAAAAAGGTCTTTCATTAATCCCCAATCAAGGAATGCACCATACTCGTTTACCCAAGCTACTTTAAGAAAGGCAAAGTCGCCTACGCGAGCCAAGGGAGTTTCGAGAGTACCCACGAGTCGTTCGCTTTGGTCGAGGTAAACAAATACGTCAACTTCAGTGCCAGGGCGCATTTCGCGACGTACATAAGCTTTGGGCATAAGAATTTCGCCTAATTCGCCACCATCAAGGTATGCACCATGGTCAGTAAAGCGAGTAATGCGTAATGTATTATAGTTGCCGAGTTTTATCATGTGGAGGAGTGTGTTTATAGGGTAGGGAAAATATATATTATAGAACAAAGCCCTACAAGGTAGTTTCTTTGTCTACACGTCCATCTAAAAGGTGGATGGTACGATCAGTTATTTTAGCAAGTTCCTCATCGTGTGTCACGATAACGAAGGTTTGGCCCAATTCATCGCGTAGCTTGAAAAAGAGTTGGTGTAACTCTTGCTTATTGTGTGAGTCGAGACTACCCGATGGTTCATCTGCCAATATAACGTCGGGTTTATTCATTAAGGCACGTGCCACAGCCACACGTTGTTTTTCACCGCCTGAGAGTTCGGCAGGTTTATGTGTAGAGCGATCTGCTAATCCCATAAAGTCGAGCAACTCCATGGCACGCTTTTTATTTTCAGAGTCTGCATGTCGGGCAATCATGCCAGGAATCATCACATTTTCGAGTGCTGAAAATTCGGGTAAGAGTTGGTGAAACTGAAAAACAAAGCCCAAGTGGTTACAGCGAAATTGTGAGAGTTTGTTAGCTGAGAGTTTAAGCACATCTTCTCCTGCAATTTCTATAGTGCCTTGGTTAGGCTTATAAAGTGTACCCATAATTTGTAGCAAGGTGGTTTTACCTGCGCCACTGGGACCCACAATACTCACCACCTCGTGAGGATTGATGTCGAGGTCAATGCCTTTAAGCACTTCGAGGTTGCCAAACGATTTATGTATGTTTCTAAGTGTAATCACGGTTTGAAGTTTTTTGTATGGGAGAGTTGTAAAAGGTTTTTATAACCGTAACCTAAAAAATGTGCTGATATGTGGTATTCACGGATATTGCGACTCTTGCCGCAAGCGCCGTATTCCAACATATCAGCACACATTACTCTGTAAGAGAGTGGGGTTGATTTATTTTATTTACTTCTTGGCAGGAGTAGTAGCAGTAGCAGAGATGCCAAGTTTCTTCATGATGGCAGAAGTAGCATCGTTGCTTGCACTTTCATTGATGAAGATGCCAGCTTGCTGTGAGGCAGTCTTGTCAATGATGTAAACGTAGCCATTTTCTTTAGCCACAGCGTCAACAGCGTTGAACACCTTAGTTATGATAGGCTGCATTTTCTTAGCTTGTTCCTTCTGCATATTCTCAGAGTTATCTTGCTGAGCTTGCTGCAAGCGCTGGTACATATCCTGCAATTCCTGTTGGTGGCGTTCGCGGATGTTAGCGGGAGTAGCCTCAGTGTCTTCCTTCTGATACTTTTCAGCCTTAGTTTGGAGTTCTTTTTGCATATTCTCCATGTCCGACTGATACTTCTTATAGATAGTTTCAAGTTCAGTTTGTGCTGTTTTAGCTTCGGGCATAGCTGAGAGAATTGCGTTGTAGTCGAAGTGTGCGAACTTCTGAGCGCAGAGGCTCAAGGGTGCTACGAAGAGCACGAGTAATAAGATTTTTTTGAACATTTTCTTTTAAATGAATTGATTTTGGCCACAAAGTTAGTGCAAGGCGAGCGAAAGACAAAACGAAAATGGTTAAATTTTCGTTTTTCTTTCCGAGCCGCTGCCTAATTGGGATTAAGCCAAGAGTGCAAGAAGTTCAACTTAGCTTTTGTAATTTATTGTAAATTGCCCTACTCCGCGTAGCAAAGTAAGGCAATTCACTTAAAAAAAGTAAGATAAAATAAGTAAAAGCTTCTTACTTATTTCTTAAAAACATGCTTACCATAGTTCACGCCCTTAGCGTCGTAATAAGCAGGTTCAGACTGAAGGCGTTGCAAGAAGTCGGGATACTTGCGTAATTGTTGGGGAGTCCAACCAGCTTCAGCCACAGCAGCCAGACGGGGGAACATTAAATACTCTACGGTAGAACCATCTTCCACCCATTCAGTCCAGAAGTTAGCCTGTACACCCATGTATTTAGGCTGCAAGTCAGCAGCTACGTTGTTCATGGGCACATAGTTATACACAGCTTCTACCGTCTCAGTACCCCAACCTTGTGAGCGAGGTTCGCTGGCATCTTTGCTTTGGCGACGGTTGATGTAGTAAGGAATCTGCGGAGTGAGAATGGTGTTAAAACCACGTCGTGCAGCCTCTTGTGCTGCCGCATCAGCCCCAATCCAAGCCATGATTGTAATATCTTTTCCTAATGCCGAAGTATTACCATGCAACACCTCATTCCAGAAGATAAGTTTACGCTGTTTGTTGGCAGGCTTTTGTGCAATGTGTTGTTGCAGTTTATGATAGAAATCAGTCTGCAAGTCGCGATAGTTCTCACTGTGCATTGCAGCAAGTGCCTTTTGGCAATCTGCATTATTTTGCCATTTATTAGTGGGGCATTCGTCACCACCAAGGTGAATATAACCAAAGGGGAAAACCTCAGTCAGTTCGTCAATCACATCCTTGGCAAATTGCACAGCTTTGGGGTTCGACACATTGATTACATCGCCCGAAACACCTTGATAGAGCCACACCTCGTGTTTGTTTTCAGGGTCGCAAGCCAATATTTCGGGGTACGAAGCCACAGCGGCTTGTGAATGACCAGGAATATCCACCTCAGGCACAATTTCAATAAAACGATCGCGAGCATACTTCACAATTTCGCGAGCATCCTCTTGTGTATAAAAACCACCGTAATGCTGACCATCAGGTTTTGTTTGATCCCAACCCAATACCTTACTTTCGCGCCAAGCGCCTACTTCTGTCAGTTTGGGGTATTTTTTTATTTCAATACGCCAACCTTGGTCCTCAGTCAAGTGCCAGTGGAAGCGATTAAGTTTGTAGGCAGCCATCACATCGAGCAACTTTTTAATTTCTTCCTTGCCATAGAAGTGACGACCTTCGTCGAGCATAAAGCCACGCCATTCAAATCTTGGCGCATCTTCCACACACATAGCCTGTACCGACCAAGTTTTAGTAGTCTTGTCAGCAGTTCCAGCCAAAACATTGCGCGAGGGAAGCATTTGTTGCAAAGTTTGCAAGGCATAGAAGAAACCTGCAGGACGTGCAGCCTCCACCACAATGCCCTTGGGGGTTACATTCAAGCGATAAGCTTCCGCACCAAGTTCGCGGTTCAGTTTTAATTGTAGAGCCGCATTCTTTTTGCCATTAGCCCACTTCAGACCCGTGGCATTTGTAAACTTTTGCTGAAATTGTGTCAGCACCATTTTAATACTGTCACCAGCATAAGCATCTGCCCAAGCACTTGTTTTGTTTTTAAACGTAAAGCAACCTTCTCCTTGTGTAATTTTTGCAGGCAAGGGGATAATTGAAGGCGAAGTGGCATTTTGAGCCTGACAAATCGTTGTGCCGCACAATACGAGTGCTGACAAAAGCGTTTTCAGAAAATTCATTATTTAAAGGGGTTAAGGATTAAATTGTCAGTGTTTTATTAAGCATAGGGCATGAAGCGTTACAATCAGAGCTACCCAAAAGGTAGTTAACAAGAAAGGGCATAAAGTCCTCACTCCTTCTTCACACCTCACAGAACGTCATCTTTAGCAAGGTCCTCCCAAAAGTTCTCAAGGTCTTCGTTGAGTCCTTCCATGAGTTCTCCGCTAATCACAATGTTTTCGTCGTCAACTAAGTAAATGTCGGCAATCGTTTCGCGGTCTTCGCCAATAAGCACATACGAGTAAGGCTTTAGCACAGCCACATTCTCGGTCACATCCTTAATGCGTTTAATCGCATCCGTTAGAATGGGTTGTACAGCCGTATAAAAGTTCTCGTCTGTATTTCCAATCCATTCTTCTACCACGCAACGAGTCAATTCATTGTCATCGTCGTCGTATACGCGTATTTCGCCACTATCCTGCAACACCTGCAGATAGATGTCAGTGAGAGGCATATTTTCTGCCTCTTGTGGAAATTTCGAGGCTACTTTGCGCAATGCGCGTTCTATTTGTTGATAAGTTTGTTCAGTAGCAGTCATGGCATTTTGAGTTTTCTAGGCAGATGTTAGCAAGCCGCCGCCACCAACCTACGGTTAATATCTGAGCAAATGTACAACTTTTTTGTAAGTGTGCAAAGATTTAGAGCGGTAAAGGCAATCTTTGCATTGTCTTTACCGCTCTAAGCGTATAATTTTAGAAGTTTAAAATTAGAATTTTCAGAACCGTCCTAAAGTTTTATGGGCATGTCACAGGCTGAGGCATTGCAGCTGCAGGATTCTTGTCACCTTGCGCAGCCATACGCATTTTTGCATGTTGCATATAATAGCGCACAAATGGGTCGTTCAAGAAATGTGCAGGGGCTGAATCCAATATACGTTGAATCTGTCCCGTCATAATGGGCGAAGGAAATTGGCTGCAAAGTAGTCTAAAATATCCAGGACCAAGCACATTGTTGTAATTGTCCATTACAAACTTAGTTTCCAACTCCTCTGCGCGTTGGTCTAACTGTTGTTTCTTTTTGCCCAACTTGCGTTGAATATCAATGGGCGAGTTTCCTTCGCGCATCATACGCATTGTTGCTTGTTGCAACTCCCATATTTCGTTGTCCAATCTGGTGCGCTTTTTAAAGTATCTATAAAGTTTTTCGTTAAGCGGACTTCCCGACACACGTTGTGTGGCATTATCCACTTGGATGTTCAGGTTGCCACTTTCAAGCACGATGGGCATCACACAATCGTTTCCCCTATAAAGCATAGCCATCATTGTCGAATCAATGTCGCCTTCAAAGCGAAATTGTCCGTGAATAACAGTGCATGAGTCCAAACAAACCATCACCGTTTCTTGTTGCACGGTTGATTTGTGTGCTTGTTCTTGCTTGCCATTGTTCGACACTCTGAGGTAAAGTACTTTACCGTCAAGGCACGGCAGGGACGAGTTGCCAGCAATGTTGTATTGCTCAGCACATGAGGTGAGCAGTAACAGAGAGGATAATATGTAAAATACTTTATTCATTGCGTCAAAGCGGTCAAAGGTTGTTTATCTGTGTTTCTCCCAAGAGTAAACTTTTTGTCTCTCTCAAGTTTTTCAGATGCAAAGATACTATCTAAAAGTTGGAATAACCAAGCCTCATCTAAAAACTAACACCTCTGTAAATCTTTTTTGAGAAATCTGGGCTTTATAGTGTACAAATTGCACACTTTTTTCACACTTAGCGTAAATATTTAAGCGTATCATTTTCTTTTTCTGTTCAATTTTTGTCTACAAAATCTCTGAAAGTCATCTACAAAAAAGTCCAACTGGTCTAAAAGTTTAGGATTTTGTCTCTCCTCCGAAAAATAAAAACGCACAGAGCGCGTTCTTTTTTTACCCCTAAATAAAAAAACGGAGAAAGTAATTTGCATTACAATCTCCGTCAATTAATAACTTATAAAATTAATCGTATGAATCCTTTTTTTGGGGGTGGATTACATCATGCCGCCCATACCCGGGTTACCCATAGGAATTTCGGACTTATCTTCCTTCTTGTCGCAGATTACGCACTCAGTAGTGAGGAACATACCTGCCACAGAAGCAGCATTTTCAAGGGCTACACGAGTAACCTTAGCAGGGTCAACTACACCTGCTGCACGCAAGTCGCCAAACTGTTCAGTCTTAGCGTTATAGCCATAATAACCTTCGCCTTCGCGTACCTTGTTTACAATCACAGCACCCTCAATGCCCGCATTGCGGCAAATCTGGCGAAGTGGTTCTTCAATAGCACGACGAATAATGTTGATACCAGTAGTCTCGTCAGCGTTGTCGCCAGTCATATTTTCCAAGCCCTTCTGAGCACGGATGTAAGCTACGCCACCACCTGTAACGATACCTTCTTCAACAGCTGCACGAGTAGCGCAGAGTGCATCGTCGCAACGGTCCTTCTTCTCCTTCTGTTCAGTCTCGCTGGCAGCACCTACCTCGAGCACACATACACCGCCCGAAAGTTTAGCCAAACGTTCCTGCAATTTTTCCTTGTCGTATGAAGAAGTAGAGTTGTTGATTTCGTTCTTAATCTGACCAATGCGTTCCTGGATGCAATCCTTGTTGCCCTTACCATTCACAATCGTAGTGTTCTCCTTTGAGATAGTAACCTTCTCGGCAGAACCCAACATGTCAATAGTAGCCTGTTCAAGCTTCAAGCCCTTATCTTCGCTAATAACCACACCACCAGTCAATACGGCAATATCCTCAAGCATCGCCTTACGACGATCGCCAAAGCCAGGAGCCTTCACAGCACAAATCTTGAGCTGAGTGCGCAAGCGGTTCACAACCAATGTAGTCAAAGCTTCGCTATCAACGTCCTCGGCAATAACCAAGAGCGGACGACCACTTTGTACGGCAGGTTCCAAGATGGGGAGGAAATCCTTGATGTTCGAAATCTTCTTGTCGTAAATCAAAATATAAGGATTCTCCATTACGCACTGCATTTTCTCAGTGTCGGTAACAAAGTAAGCTGAGAGGTAACCACGGTCAAACTGCATACCTTCAACAGTCTTCAACACTGTGTCACGACCCTTAGCGTCTTCAATAGTAATTACACCATTTACGCTTACGGCACGCATACCATCAGCAATGAGCTTACCAATTTCAGGATCGTTGTTAGCAGAGATAGTAGCTACTTGTTCAATCTTGTCATAGCTTTCGCCCACCTGTTCGCTCTGTTCCTTGATGCTTTCTACCACCTTGGCAACAGCCTTGTCAATACCACGTTTCACGTCGAGCGGATTAGCACCAGCAGCCACGTTCTTCATGCCCTCAGTCAAAATAGCCTGAGTAAGCACAGTAGCAGTAGTAGTACCATCACCTGCATCGTCACCAGTTTTTGAAGCGACACTCTTCACAAGCTGAGCGCCCGCATTTTGGAAAGCATCTTCCAATTCAATTTCCTTAGCCACGCTCACACCATCTTTAGTGATGCGGGGAGCACCGAACTTTTTGTCGATAACTACATTGCGACCTTTAGGACCGAGTGTAACCTTAACTGCATTAGCAAGTGCATCAGCACCTTCGCGCAGACGCTCACGAGCGTCAACATCGTATACTATTTCTTTAGCCATGATGAATTTTCAATTTTTTGGGATAGATAAGTTTGTTTTTGTGAGGTGGAGTGGGGGTAGGCATTACACCTATTATATATATGATATAACCCGTTATCTCCACACAATGCCTTTAAGCAAGCACAGCAAGCACGTCGCTCTGACGCATAATCAAATACTTTTCGCCTTCGTGTTCAATTTCTGTACCAGCATATTTGCCATAAAGCACGGTGTCGCCAGCTTTCAGCACCATTTCTTCGTCCTTAGTACCATTGCCCACGGCGAGAACTTCGCCATACAAGGGCTTTTCCTTAGCAGTGTCAGGGATGATAATACCACCAACAGTTTTCTCTTCTGCGGGAGCGGCTTTAATAAGCACGCGGTCAGCTAACGGTTTAATGTTCATAACAACTTTGTTTTTATGTCTTTTTTGTTTTAAAATCTTTTATTTCGGCAGTGCATTGTTTGCACCGTTCGTTAGTGTATATGCCAAAAGCGTGCCAAAAGCGATTTTCTTGCTTTTTTTTCTTTATGCAATGTGGCTTAAATGTAAACTTTTACCTAATCTGCCATCTTGTCAGTCAGTGTCAAAAGCATGACATATTTCTGGTGTAGGTACTCTTACATTCGTATCTGACCTAGCAATATAATGATATTTTTTCAGTCATTCAAAATAAAAAAAGCTACATTTCGGTTCGTAGCGAAAAAAAAATGCGTGTAAAGCCTTTCTTTTGTCAAAAAAATATTACATTTGTGCGATTTATTTTTGGCATGTTCCAAAAATTACGAGTTTATAGACACGGAAGGACCATTGTGCAAATGTCTGCATTTGTCTAATATCCAACTGTGTTTAAACTGGCAATTTGGAATTGCCTTATTCATAAACATATATAATTGATACGCTTATGTTGGCATTTATCAAAACAAATTATCAGGTGGGAGATCCCATCGAAATTAATTGCTCAGAAGGAGTGATTACAGGTACTATTGAGTTTGTAAACAACAAGTACATTGTGCTTCGTCAACCCAACGGAAAAATTTGCGGCATCTCGGCTGCAGACATCCGTACATTCACAGCAGCAAGCCCCGTTGCCATGGTGCCCGAACACGGCACATGTGCTACACAAGCCCCTGCTTACAGCGAAGAACTTTCCGACGCCTTTGCGCAAGACGATGTTGCAAACGAAGAATTACAGAACGAAGAATTTGTCTCTTTAACAGATGCAGAGGATGACGATGCTGAAAAGCCTCAAACTCTCCGCGACATTTTGGGCAATGAAAAACCTGTGCAGTCGGCCGACGAATTGACAGGAAGTCCTAATGTAGTGGCAGAACCCAAGGTTATCGGACACATCGACCTCGATCGTATTGACCCACGCTATGCGCGTCGCAAATATTTTAAACCTGCAGACGACGAAGCAGATGATGCCAACAGTAACTCATATCGTGACAACACACAAGACAATGGTTGGGGCAATAATAGCTACCAACGTCAGCCTTATGTAGCTGCCAAAGGTCGCATCACCTATTATAATTCGGCAAAGCGATTCGGATTTATCCACGATTTTGCAACCGACACCGACCTCTACTTCTACATTCAGCAAGTAGCCGATAATGCACTCTACAGTCACCTCACTAAGGGTACAAAGGTGGTATATACTGTCAGCCGCAACAACCAAGGTCCTACAGCCGAGTGTGTACACCTTCCTCACACAGTCGACGATTTGCTCGACATGGCAGAAGATCTCTACGAATCACGTCATCCGCACTTTGCTCGTGGCGTTTTGCAGCACATTCTCGACGTATATCCCGACAATAAGGATGCTTCCGACCTCATGGGCGACATTGAATCGTCAATTCCTCAGCGCACGGCACAAAGCTTTGAGCCTTCGCAATATAACCCTTGCACCATCTATGCCGAAGCAAAGAAGGCATATCTTGCAAAGGATTATGATAAAGCCGAAGAGCAATATCTTAAGGCAATCGAGGCTGACGAAAAGCCCGAAAGTTGTGTAAAAGACCTCCTTACACTTTACGTGTCGCGCTACAAGCAGTCTGACGACCCCGAAGTAAAGAACGAAGAACGTCGCAAGGCAAGCGAATTCCTTGAAAAGAATCGTTCGCTCCTCGCCGACAACCTCACCACCATGCAGTTCCTCGCCCTCAATTATTATTTGCCCATTCAGGATTACGAAAAGTTCCTCGAAATGGTCGAAGAAATTTTGGTCGATCCGCAAGTGAGCCGTGTAACTTCTCGCAAAGTCTTCTATTTGTGGCAGAAGGGCATTGCCCTCAACAAACTCGGTCGCAAAGAAGAAGCATTGCAACTTGTTGAAGAAGGTCTTTCTATTGCTCCTTATAATCGTCAACTTCAAAGTCTCCGCGATTGCATAAACAATCCTGAGACCGACGACGAAAAGCCTGCTGCAACTCAAGCCGATGAGACTCCTTCTGCCGAATCTGAGCCCGAAGCCCTTGAAACTGAAGCAGTTCCTGCCGAAGAAGCAGAAGAGGCAGAAAGCGAGGCTGAAGAAACTTCAGAACAGGCTGCTGAATAAGCCTATTTTTTAAATAGGGAGGTTGTTCGTACCTCAAAAATCCTAAGATATATTGGGTGTGTCTCTACATGAGACACACCTTTTTTGGTATACTTTATTGGATTTTTTTTCGTCGATAGGCGGCATGTGATAATGGATTATACCCTACACCTTGGGGGCGAAGTAGAGTAGTGCCAAACTGAGAGTATAGCGAAAGTGACCAGTGACCAGTGACCGCGTAACTTAGTGATAATCAAGAACTATGCGGTCACTCGGTTATTTAAAATAAATATTAATTCGTGGTTAACGAATGTAAATAATGTGTTATTGTAATGGATTACAATAATGGATTACCCCTAACGGGGTGACCCATTAAAATAACACACGAATTGAGGCATTTCGTGCGCTTGTCATATTTTCCGTATTAATCCCGTATCGTTTCCGTATCATTTCCGTATCGTTTCCGTATCGTTTCCGTATC
>UQQN01000029.1 GCA_900543155.1 uncultured Prevotella sp. | reverse complement strand
TTTGGACATGACAAAGCCCTGGCTTGTGAAAGTCGGGGTTTTGTTTATAAAAAAAAGAGGATGCATCGTTTTGACACACCCTCACGTTTTTCTAAAAAAGAAATTCGCTTTACAAAGCACAAGTTATTTGTGAATTGTAAAGCGAATTTCCCTTTTATAGACAAACATAAAAAATGATATCACACAGAGCGTTCTATTATTTTTTGCATTCCATAATTAAAATACTACCACTTATGTTTGCATTTATGCCACCTATGCATAAATTTATTTTTTTGCTTGAAACGTATTTGTTTTTTGCCTACCATTGTAAGGTATAGGAGCGTGATTGCAACTCAGTATTTCACTCTCCCGAACCTTTACAAACAACAAACAAACATGCGAAAAAAATTACTATTCTTGTCGCTCGTCATGTTGTCGGTGGCAACTCGAGCCTTGACTTTTACACCGCACGCGAACTTTACAACTTGCGGAGAGTTGTTAGCTAATAAACCAAGCTTGCACCTGAATGCTATGACAGATGTAAGCCAAACCACGCCACAAGGAAGCGCTGTAAATGCTTCGAACACAAAACGTAGCGAAGAAGCTAAGGTTTTCAAGCTGCAATTTAAAATTAAAAATGCGAACAGCGATAAATGGGAGGAAAAGTTCAGCCAAGAACCTCAGGTTACATTATGGGCTTTTAGGAAAAACACGAGTAGTGCTACCCCCATTGAACTGAATGTAGAAAAAATTGGAAATGACTTCGTTTTCAAAACCCCAGATGATTGCAATATTGATTCTGAAGAAATCGGAAAACTAATTTTGCAAGCAAGTTTGGAACCCGTGACAACTGAAGACGTTGACTTACGCGCATATAAATACAAAGAAGAAATCAAAGATTTCAGCAAAGACTATACCTTTGAAATTGATCCACTAAATTGGAAAAATGTGAAGGTGGAACTAAATATGAGCGATAAATTCGACAGCGAGTCATTTACGGGTTATGTACAGATTGATGACGACACGTACGATGTATCTAGCAATGAGCAATTGGTTTTGCTTATACCCCAAGGTGAACACACACTGAATGCTTTAGTAAACAGCAAACACGTGTTGTACGACTTTGGCACACCGCAAAAGTTCACTGTTAACAAAGACTCTCAAGAAGTTATATACAAAATAAACAAAGCTGATTATGCGGGGGTGGATATTGAAGTACGAGATATAGACGGAAAACCTGCAGCCGACTTTGTACTCTCAAACAATACCTATTTGACAGGAGAGTACGACATACATAACAGCGTCTATACAGACAGTGAAGGTAAAGCATCCTTCTATTTAGCTCCTAATAAAGTACAGAACTACACTTTAATGCAGAGCTATAAGAGGAACTATAAGCCCTACATCTTTAGCAATACTGACGTAAAAACAGTAAAGCAAATGACTGTAGACTTTAGCAAGCTCTACCATAAGGCACAAGTACAGGTGCGTCTGCATGATGATATGGAAAATGTATATTATCCTAACGTCATGTTACAATGGACTGCAGAAAAACCTACACCCCCAAAAAACGATGCTGACGATGATGATGAAGACCTTGGCTTAGAAGACTATAACAAGGTGTGTACCCTTACTTTAGATTTAACAAAAGACGAGAACGATTCTAAATTATTCACGGCTTTTGCATACGTACCTGATGGTTGGATGAATGGATATGCAAAAGTCCAAGATACTGAAAATGAAATGGAGGCTTTGGCTATTACAGCCGACGCAAACTATTCATTTGACTTCTCTAAATACGGACACGTGACATTTAAAACGCCTCAAATTTCGAGTGGAGGTTTTATGTTAGTTGCTCCTAAAGATGGATCAGCATTCATTGATGACGAAAATCCCATTATACCTGAATATTATAAACCAGGTGTTTACAAGGCTTGCGTAATTGGTTTCCAAGAGAATGGTGACCAGTATTTCGTTGAATGTCCTTCAACTGAATTTACCGTAGCAGAAAATGGTAACCAAGAAGTTACACTTAATGCTGCAAATGCTGAAGACTACGTACAAGTTCCCCTTGAACTAAAGGGTGCTCCCGATGAAATCAATTGCATTAACGTAAGTGTTGTATACGACGGAGCATTCCCCATTACTATTCGCAACAATGGTCAATCACAGACCATGATGAATATGTCATTTTCAAAATGGAAGATGCTGAAAGGCGACTATACTTATACGCTCAGTTACTTTAGAGGCAATATGCCTATTGCCGTTGAAAAACTTTCTGGTAATTTTTCTGTTACTGGAAATGGTAGCGTATTGCCTGTAGATGTCTCGGCACTACATAAGTTTAAGAGCACTAAATTGGTAGATGCAAATGGTAATGATGTAAATTTGGAATATCCTTCTGCCAAGATCTATCGCAATGGTGTTGTTGTATGCTACACTGAGAACTTAAAATATGGTCTATACTTGAGCAATGGCGAATATACTGTAGAAGTTAAGGGTTACGAAGGTGACAATCTTGTATTCTACAATGCCAAACTCTCTGTAAACGATAATGCAGGCGAAGTTGCTACGATAAAGATCGAAGGCAATAATACCGCAGTCTCTGAAGCGCTTGCTTCAGCCAAGACAGTACGTCTCGGTGCAAAGATTGTAGACAATGGTGTAGAGATTTGTGGTAACAACACCGATAAGGTGGCTGTAACTATCTACACCGTATCGGGGCAATGTATTATGACCAAACAAGTAACTAACGGTGAAATTGTTTCAACGGTATCACTGCCACAGGGCACATATATCGTACGCTTGCAACAAGGACTAAATGTATCTGCTACAAAGTTCGTAAAATAAAGCATTGCACATAATAGTTTAATTACCCCTATGTTTAAATACAGGTGGCTCTAATATGTAGATAGAACCACCTGTATTTTTTGATACCCCAAACATATACCCAAAAAGGAACAGATGAAAAAAGCCCCTTTCGCTATCAAAACAAAAGGGACTTTTAAAAGATTTATAAGATGGAGGATTTGTTACTTCTTGGGGACACGTTCAAGAATTGTCTTAACAAACTTCCAATACTTTTCTACACTGGGAATATAGCAACGCTCGCTCGGTGTATGCGGTGAACGCAATGTAGGACCAAAGCTTACCAAATCCATGTGAGGACGCAATGTGCCAATAACACCACACTCCAAACCAGCATGAATCACAGTTACATTGTTCTCTTGGTTAAAGAGTTCGCGATAGATACCCTTCATCAATTCAACAATTTCACTATGCATATTGGGCTGCCATGCAGGATAGTCGCCATCGGTTTCTACCTTCATACCTGCCATTGCGAAGCAGCTTTCAAGAGTTTCGACACAAGCTTCACGCATTGAGTCACGCGATGAACGAATAAGGATAAGGAACTTAGCATTACCCTCACCAATTTGAACAATAGCAAGGTTTGATGACGTTTCTACCACTGTATTGTTCTCGGGAATCATACGATAAACGCCATTGTGAGCAGCACAAAGTGCATCTACAAGGTTATCTTGAATTTCCTCAGGCACAATGTGTGCAGGAAGTTCTACATCGGCTACATCAAGTGTAAATTCTGTTTCTACCGAACTGTATTCATCTTTAATAGTTTGGCGCCATTCGTCAATTACTTCCTTGAAAGCCTCTACATTCTCCTTGGGCAAAGTGAGTACTACCTCAGCATTGCGAGGAATGGCATTACGCATATTTCCACCATCCCAACTTGACAAGCAAGCAGAGAAGTTTACAATCGCATCTTGCACAATGCGTGCCATTGTTTTATTGGCATTGCAACGACCTTCGTTAATTTCAAGACCTGAGTGACCGCCCTTGAGCTTGAGCAACGAAACCTTAACGGCTACGTCTTCTTTGTCTGTTTCTTGAGGCTTGTATTCGAGCGTAGCAGTCATATTCACACCACCAGCCGAACCTATAATCATTTCACCTTCAGTCTCATCGTCGAGATTCAACAAAATATCACCTTCAAGCACATCAGCCTTCATGTGGTTAACACCATACATGGTTGTTTCTTCGTCGGCAGTAATGAAACCTTCAACAGGACCATGCTTTAAAGTGTTATCTTCCATCACAGCCATAATGGTTGCAACAGCCATACCATCGTCTGAACCAAGAGTCGTACCCTTAGCCTTTACCCAATCACCATCAATATAGGTCTGAATGGGATCGGTTTCAAAATTATGCGTTGAATTCTCCTCTGCCTGCGGAACCATGTCCATGTGACCTTGGAGAGTAACGATCTTACGATCCTCCATTCCTGGTGAAGCAGGTTTACGCATAATGATGTTTCCAGCCTCATCCTTAAAGGCTTCTACACCCTTGCTTGCTGCCCAATCAAGTAAAAATTTCTGTACCTTTTCAAGATGTCCTGAAGGACGGGGAACTTGAGTAAGCAAATCAAAGTTCTTCCAAATGGCCTGCGGCTGCAGGTTTGCAATTTCGCTCATAATGTATTTGTTTTTAATGGTTGTACTTTGTTTTCAAAAAAATTATGCCTCTACTTTAGCTTTATCATTTTCAACGCGCTGAGGTTGCAAATGTTTGCGATGATTTACACGAGCCCAACCAAAGGCACCAAGAACTACAACAAGTGCTGTCTGAATAGTATGTACCACAAGGGCAAACATGATTGCATCTTGTTCGGCAATGCCATAGAGCACCAACATAGTTTTAACGGCAAAATGCCATGGCCCTGCTCCATTAGGTGTAGGAACAAGTACTGCGAATGTACCAACACAGAATATTAGGAAAGCTGCACCAGGCGATATGCCTGATGTGAAGTTGAAACAGAAGAATGCTATATAGAAGTGTAGGAAATATCCTACCCAAATCAATATGCTATAGAATAAATATAGTGGCAAATTACTCACACGGCGCAACGACAAAACACCTTCCCACACACCTTGCAGCATATCACGCCCTTTTTTAAAAAAAGCATAACGACGCAACAACAATATGGTAGCTACAACAGCTGCTATTATGCAGACTAAGGTTACAAGATAGCCTGTTGGTGTAAAACGATGCAGTATATCGTCGAAGTCGGTTCCTGTTTTATCGAGAAAAGCCATAAACATGGGCAGTTGCAATAAAAAAGCCAATCCAGTAAACGCTAACATAAGTAGCGAATCAACCAAACGCTCAGTAACAACCGTACCAAGCGACTTGGTAAAAGATACCCCATCGCATTTTTTAAGTGTGCCACAACGCGTAACTTCACCCACACGAGGTACAACGAGACTTGCAGCATACGACATAAAAATAGAATCGATGCAAGTTGTACGACGAGGATGTTCTCCAAGTGGTTCGAGCGTCATTTTCCAACGCCAAGCACGTGCCATCTGTGGCAAAATGCCAAAGACTAAAGACAGGGTCATCCAGCCCCAATTCATTTTATTGCACACATAGCCCATAAAGTCGGACCAATTTGTGCCCCGATACATCCACCACAAAATGCCAAATCCAAGCACAAAGGGTAGCGCTATTTGTAATATGAGTTTCAACAGGTGTTTCAAAACTTCCTCTTGATTGATTTTATGTTTCTTATTTTATTCACCAATAGTAATATGGTTTTACCCTATTTTTACTATTGAAAGACTGCCTTGAAGTATAAAACTCCCCCAACAATCAAATAAAATGCTTATCTTTGCAGCCAGTTAAGAATTCTTAGAACCACACTTAAGGCAAAGTTGTTGGCGCTGAATTGGCTGCAGCACTTATGCAAAAGTAGAAAAAATAAATCAGATGAAGTCTGTACGCCCCAAAAAATTTCTCGGTCAGCACTTTCTGACCCACTTACCGACGGCTCAAGCCATTGCTGATACCGTTGACGCGTGTCCCGAACTACCTATTCTTGAGGTTGGACCGGGTATGGGAGTTATGACCCAATTTATATTGCCCAAAAAGCGCGAATTTAAAGTGGTTGAAATCGACTTTGAGAGTGTGGCATACCTACGTGAGCATTTTCCTGAGCTCGAAGACAACATTATTGAAGACGACTTTTTGAAAATGCACCTTGAGCATACTTTTGGCGGACGCCCTTTTGTGCTCACTGGCAATTACCCCTATAATATCAGTAGCCAAATCTTTTTTAAGATGCTTGAATACCGCCACCTTATTCCTTGCTGCACAGGCATGATTCAGAAGGAAGTGGCTGAGCGCTTGGCTGCAAAACCAGGTTGCAAGGCTTATGGCATTTTAAGTGTCTTGGTACAACTCTATTATCACGTAGACTACCTTTTCACTGTAGAACCCGGTGTATTTAATCCACCCCCTAAGGTGCGAAGTGCCGTAATACGCATGACACGCAATGACGTAACTGACCCTGGCTGCGATGAAACATTGCTTAAGCGTGTGGTTAAAACCACTTTTAATCAACGTCGCAAAATGATGCGTGGTTCTATCAAACCTTTGTTGCACGAACTCGACCAAAAGTGCGAAGGACCTGCACCCGATCACACAGAGTTCTTAGCTCAACCGCAACTTACACGTCGTCCTGAACAACTTTCTGTACAAGAGTTCGTGGATTTGACAAATAATGTAGCTGCACACTACAATAAACTGCCATAAAATCAGTTTGATAATTATGGATGCGACATCTTTTAGTAATTGCCGCAACCTATTATATACAAAGAAAACAATCTCTACACAATGAAAACATATTTGGTAACAGGTGCTGCCGGCTTTATCGGTGCTAACTACCTGAAATACATTCTCGGTAAGTACAATGATGTACGCGTTGTTGTGCTCGACTTACTCACTTACGCTGGCTATCTTGGTACTATTGCCGAAGACATTGACAATGAACGTTGCTTCTTCGTAAAAGGTGATATCTGCGACCGTGGATTGCTCGATAAGCTCTTCGAAGAATATCGTTTCGACGTAGTGGTGAACTTTGCAGCCGAAAGTCATGTAGACCGTAGTATTGAGAATCCTCAACTCTTTCTCAACACAAATATCCTTGGCACACAGAATCTGCTTGACGCAGCCCGTGCCGCATGGGTTATGGGAAGTGACGAACAAGGTTACCCCACATGGCGTAAAGGCGTGCGATTCCATCAAGTTTCAACCGATGAGGTATATGGTTCATTAGGTGCAGAAGGTTTCTTCACCGAAAAGACTCCTCTTTGCCCTCATAGCCCCTATAGCGCTTCAAAGACATCTGCCGACCACTTTGTATGTGCCTACCACGACACCTACCACATGCCTGTGAGCATCACTCGTTGCTCTAACAACTATGGTCCCTACCAATTCCCCGAGAAACTTATTCCGTTAGTAATTAACAACATTCTCGAAGGCAAGCGCTTGCCCGTTTATGGCAAAGGCGAGAACATTCGCGATTGGCTCTATGTGGAAGACCACTGCAAAGCCATCGACATGGTTATTAACCAAGGTGCTGAAGGTAGCATCTACAACGTAGGTGGACACAACGAGCGTCAAAACATCCAGATTGTGAAAATTATTATTCGCACCATCCACGACATCATGGAGAAAGAACCGCAGTTCCGTACATTGCTTAAAAAGCAAGAACGTGATGCCAATGGTGAAATTAGCATTGATTGGATAAACGAAAATCTTATCACATTTGTTAAGGATCGTTTGGGTCATGACCAACGCTATGGTATCGACCCCACTAAGATTAAGGAAGACTTAGGTTGGTATCCCGAAACAACCTTTGAGGTGGGCATCGTAAAGACCATTCGTTGGAACCTTGAACACCACGATTGGATTGAAGCTGTTAGCGGTGACGATTATCAGCAGTATTACGACAAGATGTATGCAGCTAAAGGACGCTGCTAATAAGTACACATAAGGCGGTATAAACGTATAAGAGTAACACTTTATAATGCTCTGCGTTTATACCGCTCTTTATATTGAACTTTCTTTTAAAGCAATGATACGTAAAGTAAGACTTGACGATGCACCATCCATTACCAAAATCTATAACCCCTTTATCACACAAACTACAGTCAGTTTCGAAACAGAGGAGGTTACCACCGAACAAATGGCACAACGCATCAAAGAGATATCAACGCTCTACCCCTATTATGTTTACGAAGAAGACGGACAAGTTCTTGGTTACTGCTACCTACATACATGGAAAGAGCGTGCAGCCTATGCCCCTACTCTTGAACTAACGATTTACCTTGCGCCCGAAGCACAAGGTAGAGGCATCGGACGTCCCATGGTGGAGCAACTCATTGCCGATGCCCGCCAAATGCAAGTGCATGCCTTAATAGCTTGCATTACGCAAGGAAATGAACATAGTGTGCGCTTTCACCAATCCTTGGGTTTTAAACAGGTGTCACACTTTAAAAACGTTGGCTACAAATTGGGCAGAATGCTCGATGTGGTAGATTTAGAACTTGAATTGTAAAAGTCGGGTTATTCTAAGAAGCCATTTATCGTGTATACCTCACTCCGTTAGGTAGGACAAAAGAATACGACAATAAGTAGGTAAGTAACAGTAAAAAATAACTCGGTACAAAATGCTAAGCAGATTTGCACCTAACGACATACTTCAGGAAGAGTTTAAAACTATTATCCTTTAACCATGTGTCGCTTTATAAGAGGGATACAAAAATGTACCAAGTTATTTTTTACCGTTACTAAGAAGGTTCTCAATATAAACTAATTTTGAAAAAACTACTTATAATGATTTCATTGTTTGTTGAGGGTTTGTTTATACCAATCAAAAAGTCGTTGTACGCCATCTTCTATTTCGACTTTATGTGTCCAGCCTAATGAATGGAGTTTGCTTACGTCGATGAGTTTACGCATAGTGCCATCGGGTTTGGTGCTGTCAAACTCTATGGTGCCTTCGAATCCTACGGCTTTTGCAACTAATTCGGAGAGTTGACGGATGGTAAGTTCTTTGCCTGTGCCTACGTTGATGTGGCAATTACGTATCTCGCCTAACGTGGGTATGGCTCCTCCGCGTCCTTCGGAGTTGTTGCGGTCTACTGTGCCATCGGTTTTGGCTCCGTAGAATACGCTGCTGTATTTTTCTATTCCTATAATATCTTTGAAATCAACGTTTAGAAGTATGTGTACACTGGCATCTGCCATGTCTTCGCTCCAAAGGAATTCGCGGAGTGGCGTTCCTGTTCCCCAAAGCACTACTTTATTGTCGTAGATGCCATAGAAGGCTAAGGCTTTTAAGATGCGGTCGTGAGGGTTTGTGCCGTCTACATTGCCTTCACTTATGAGCGCACGGAGTTTATCTGTGGGATTGATGGGGCGTTTGTTCATGTCTACTTCTATGCTGTTCCAATCGCCTTCGTGTAGGAGTTTTGCCAAATAGATTTTGCGCATCATGGCGGGCATGACATGGCTGTTCTCTAAATGGAAATTATCGTTGGGACCATAGAGGTTGGTGGGCATTACGGCTATATAATTGGTGCCGTATTGCAGATTGTACGATTCGCACATCTTTAATCCTGCTATTTTGGCTATGGCATATTCCTCGTTGGTATATTCTAAGGGGGAGGTGAGCAGGCTGTCTTCTTTCATGGGTTGGGGTGCGTTCTTGGGATAGATGCACGTTGAACCTAAAAAGAGGAGCTTTTTGACACCATGTTTGTAGGCATTTTCTATTACATTGCACTGCATCTTCATGTTTTGCATAATGAAGTCGGCACGATAGAGGGAGTTTGCCATGATGCCTCCTACAAAGGCTGCTGCAAGAACTACGGCTTCGGGACGTTCTGTATCGAAGAAGCGTGTTACGGATTGTTGGTCGGTTAGGTCTAACTCTTTGTGGCTGCGACCTACTAAATTGTTATAGCCTCGTGACTTTAGGTTGTTCCAAATGGCTGAGCCTACAAGTCCGTGATGTCCTGCTATATAGATTTTACTATCTTTACTTAACATGTGCTTCTTTTATTTTACTATTCCCTTTTCAAGATATTCTGCCAAATTGGTGCGTACTTTGGCTGCGGCTCCTTCTGCTGCTACTTTTGCCATGTCATGGTCTACCATGATTTTTACGAGTTGCTCGAAGGAGGTGGTATTGGGATTCCAACTGAGTTTTGCCTTAGCTTTGGTTGGGTCGCCCCAAAGGTTTACTACATCTGTGGGACGATAGAAGTCTGGGGATACTTCTACTAATGTTTTTCCCTTTAGATGTTCGGGGCCGCTTATGCAGATGCCTTTTTCGTTTTCTGCCTTGCCTTCCCATTTGAGTTCGATGCCTACATAATGGAAGGCGAGTTGGGCAAACTCACGTACGCTATGTTGTATGCCTGTTGCAATGACGTAGTCTTCGGGTTTAGGGGCTTGAAGGATGAGCCACATGCATTCTACATAGTCTTTGGCATAACCCCAATCGCGTAATGAATCGAGGTTACCAAGATAGAGTTTGTCTTGCAAGCCTTGTGCGATACGTGCTGCAGCAAGGGTGATTTTGCGCGTTACAAAGGTTTCGCCACGACGTTCGCTCTCGTGATTGAAGAGGATGCCATTGCAGCAAAACATGTTGTAGGCATCGCGATATTCTTTGATTATCCAATATCCATAGAGTTTGGCTACTGCATAGGGGCTGAATGGATGGAAGGGGGTGTTTTCGTTCTGTGGCACTTCTTCGACTTTGCCATAAAGTTCGGAGGTTGATGCTTGGTAAATTTTGCAACTGTGGGCAAGTCCTACCTTGCGTACAGCTTCTATAATGCGTAATACGCCTACGGCATCTACATCGGCTGTGAACTCTGGTGCATCAAAGCTTACTTGTACATGACTTTGTGCTGCGAGGTTATAGATTTCTGTGGGACGCACTTCTGACACTACGCCTACAATAGACATGGAGTCGCCAAGGTCGGCATAGTGTAAATGGAAATGGGGTTTGCCTTCGAGATGTGCGATACGCTCGCGATAGTCTACAGATGAACGGCGAATGATGCCGTGTACATCATATCCTTTTTCAAGAAGCAATTCTGCTAAGTATGATCCATCCTGTCCTGTAACACCCGTTATTAGGGCTATGTTTTGTTTGCTCATAATTGATATGTTTTCGTTACATAAGTTGTTAAAGGTTTTGTATTAGGGATGCATATTGCATATTTTCTAATTTTATTTTAAATACCCACTTATGCTCCAACAGATTGTCTGCACCCAACCTTCAGATTTCACGCATACAAAAAGAGAGTGAATCAACAGGGTACACATGGCACCTTGCTGACACACCCTCTCTGGCTATTATTTAAAAACTCACGAATTAAGCTTCGGGTACACCGAAGGGAGTAGCTGTGCGACCACCTTCTTCAGCAGGAGCTTCTGCACCAGGAAGATTGATAGGACCAAAAGCCTTTTCGTACTTCTGTACATTGTCTTGCAAAGCAAAAAGGAGACGCTTAGCGTGCTCAGGAGCCAAGATGATGCGGCTCTTAACATTTGCCTTGGGTACACCAGGAAGTACACGGATAAAGTCCATAACTACCTCAGCGCTTGAGTGAGTGATGATAGCAAGATTAGCGTAAATACCTTCTGCCACTTCGGGTGAAAGTTCGATCTTCAACTGACCGTCATTGGGTTCTTGATTTGCCATTGGTAAAAATCTTTTTTATTAGTTTAATTTGTAGATGTTATTTCGTTTGTGAAGTAGAATACAATCTCATTTATCACACCACAAAAGTAACTTTTAGCTTTGGATTGACCAAGTTTATAGGTCGTAATTTCCAAAAAATTGCTCTATAATTACTATTTAAGCACATTTTATTGGCAATAATTTAAAAAAGTGTGTATTTTTGCCATCGAAATAATGGTTTAAAAACATTTTTCAGAATCACATTCGGCATAAGTTTGTACTATCAACAAATAGGCAACACTACTATCCCGAAAAATTATCCTTCATTTAAACACATACAAAATGAAAAAATTATTTACTATTGTTGTTATGGGCGCAGCGGTGCTCACAGCAAATGCACAGAAAACTGTTCAAGGTTCTCGTTTCTTTGACAATTGGTCTGTAGGTATCGTAGGTGGTGGCATTGTGCCCGCTACTAACTCAGATTACATCAAGGATGTTCGCGCTACTTACGGTGTAGAGATCAACAAGCAGATTACTCCTATCTTTGGTTTGGGCGCACAGCTCACAGCAGCCAACAATGTTACTCCTAGCAAGAACATCTTCGACGCTACCAACGTAACATTGATGGGTCGTCTTAACCTCTCTAATATTTTCCTTGGTTACAAGGGTGTGCCTCGTACTTTCGAAGCAGAACTTGCTGTTGGTTGTGGATGGGGTCGTAACTACTATCCCTCAACCGTACGCAACGACTACGATTACTTGACAAGTAAATACGGTTTGAACTTCAATTTCAATTTGGGCGAACAAAAGGCATGGACCATTGGCATCAAGCCTTCACTTGTGCTCAACATGAGCAGCGACAAAAACTTCAACGTAATTGAACCCAGCTTAACCAATAAGGATATGGCTGCCTTCGAACTCATGGCTGGTGTAGCTTACCACTTCAAGAATAAGAGCAATGGTAAGCACTACATGACATTCATCAAGGCTTACGACCAAGCAGAAGTTGATGGTTTGAACGCTAAGATCAACGATCTCCGTGCTCAAGTTAATGAAAAGGACGGTCAGATTGCTAAGGCTAATGCTGATAATCGCAACTTGCAGCAGCAGCTTAACGAAGCTCGCAACCAAAAGCCCACAATCAAGACCGAAACTAAAACTATCACAAACAACTTCAGTTCGCTCGAACAGACTGTAACATTCCGTCAAGGAAAGAGCGTTGTAGATGCTTCACAACTTCCTAATGTTGAACGCGTAGCTACATTCTTGAAGAACCACAAGAATAGCACCGTCGACATCAAGGGTTATGCTTCACCCGAAGGTAGCGCTGAAGTGAATGCTCGCATTGCTAAGGCCCGTGCCGAAGCCGTAAAGACTATTCTCGTTAACAAGTATAAGATTGCCGCAAGCCGCATCAATGCAGAAGGTCAAGGTGTAGGCAATATGTTCTCAGAAAATGACTGGAACCGCGTAAGTATCTGTACTATCAACGAAACTAAGTAATCAAAAATAGTTTCCTAAAAAAATAGACCACACTCTTTTCAGAATGTGGTCTATTTTTTTAATGTACACTATCACCATGTGTGGTATGTGTGGTTGTAGGAGTTGTAGGAGTTGTAGTGGTTGTACCATTTTGCTCCTGTGTGAGATCTCCATTATTTTGTTCTTCCTGCGCCCTAGCTGCTTCTTGTCTGCGTCTACGTTGATAATACACCCACCGAGCATGACGCACAGAGTCTTGTATACGAATACTATCTTCATGCGTAAGTTGAGGTACGGTATTCAAGGTATCAACAGCCGTAGTGTCTTTTGTTGGCAAGATCGTGTCGGCAGCAACAACAGGCGTTTCCTCCTTTGGTTGCATTAACTGTCCCAATCTCTCTCCCCAAAAAGAATACGTTACTCCCATTGCCAAAACCACGACACCACCTGTAGCCCACCATTTATAACGACTCCACCACAACTGAGCTTTTAACATGGCTCTATTAGGGCGATGTGTGCGATATTTTCGACTACGTACAGTGCTTGGTTCTGAACGTAAAGGCTTATCTGTATCAACTGTAACTACATTCTCAGCAACCTTCGGTTGCTTCTTTTTTGACTTTTTTCGTGTAACTGTGGGTTGCGTTTGGTTATACGAAAAGCCTTCTGGCAATCGAGGCGGAATATTTGTTGTACTACTTTCGCTTGGTGTAAAGTCTAATGCATGCAAACCCTCTAGAGCAGGTTCCGATTCATCTTCCAAATCATCCTGTTCCTCCTCCAAATCTTCTTCTGCATCGTTTACATCAGATTCTTCCAAAGGCTCGGATTTTTCGGTATCAGCAACAACCTCGTCAATATCTTTTGTTTTATCGTTTTCTTCGTTCATTCTTACTCTCGTTTTTTATTGTGCAAAGTTAGTGCAAGGCGAGAGCAATACAAAATAAAAAGCCAAAGGTTTTTTATTTTTATTGTCGAGTCGCAGCCTAACTTCGTGAAACAGTGTTAGTGCAAGGCGAGCATAATGAAAAGAAAAATGTATTTTTATTTTCATTGTTGAGCCGCAGCCTAACTTCATGAAACAGTGTTAGTGCAAGCATTACTATTACTTACAAATAACCAAATTCTTCACCACCACCGTCATCTTCTCGTCAGCCTTGCGACAATGCGAAAGCCATTTTTGGAAAGCCTCAAATGTAGTTTCGCGTGGTAACAAATCGCTTGAACTTTTATCTATAGCCTTAGCAAATTCGTTGGGCGAGAAAATAACATACAGACGATTAAATTCTCGCTCATCAACAGCCGATAACGTATAAGCATCTACTATTTGAGGTGAGATATCCGTAGCCTTTTCTTCAGAGAAGAACACATAGTGCTTATTTGCTTTTACGGGGAAACTCCCTGTTGTTTGATTGCGATAAGGCAAAAGGCAATAAGCCGTTTGCGCCTCGTCTACCAAATATGCCAAGCAATAACCATTTATAGGCGATTGAAATGACAAATAAATGTCATCGCCATCTTTAAACTCTGTTGTCTCGAAGGCGTCATCCGTGCCATTGCGCAAAGTCTTTACACTAAGATTTACAGCAGCGTGCTTTATGGCGCGTGCACGTCCCTTCACCTTTACAGTAACAAGCAAGGCATTATCGGTCATTTCGAGTTTATACGCTGGTGTACCCAAAGTTTCAATCCATTCACCACGCACCTCATCTTCCGACAGCGAAAGGAATTTGTCTGTCAGTTTGCCATTTTTTTCCTTCTCATACGAAGAGTTTACTTGCGAAATTGTAGTGCCAAACTTATCTGCCAAAGCCTTCACCTTGGCTTGATGCAAAGCCTGTGCCTTCGCCTCTATCGGACTCATGTTTAACGGAGCAGGAAATGTAAATTCAGCCTCAACTGTTACCACTTTCTGCGCAAAGCTTACAAGCATACATAGGGTAAAGAGAAGCAGCATGCTCATACGGAGTAATATAGGTTGTTTCATTTCTTGTAATTTTTAGGTTTATACCATCATCTCTCGCCTACAAAAGTATACATTTTTAAAGACATAAGGATTATAACACTGCCGTTTTTTTGAAGCGTGTAACGCATCCCCTACCTCTAAAATTCAAAATCCCCACCACAAAGCCTTCGCCTTGTAATGGGAATTTTTTATTTATCGAACATATTAGAATTTTACCGTACCGAGGTTGCGGTCTACCAACATGCCGTCCTTAGCCTTAAGGTTGAACTTACCAGCCTTCTTAGCCTTGAACTTGATAACAAAGAGATTGTTATCGCCTTCATCAAGGAGGAAGTTATTACCACGGTTCACAAAGGTGGGGAACAATTCCTTCTGACCATTCGTGTGCAAACGATCGTAAGTAAGGTTCACCATATCCTTCATATTGAGCAACTCAGTACCTACATACTCAAACTCGTCGGTGCTATAAGGAAGTGCAAAGCTCAAACCATTTACATAGTGCAAGCCCTTGCCACTTACAGTAATTTCTACCATATCGCCAGCAGCATAAGTCCTCTTGTTCGGAGTGAGCACAAGGCTACCCTTCACCTTGTCGTTAGAGTTACGTACGCCACCATCAAGTTCGGTTGTTACGCATGAGATATCGTAAGCATCAATCAAGCCATTCTTGTTGATATCACCAGCGCTCACATAGTCAAAGTCGCTATCGCCCTTACGCAAACCAGTATAGTTCATGTAAGAAGTCAAGTCGTTCTCATCAATACGCTTATCGTGGTTAATATCACCCTGGAAGAAGCTTTCAGAACCAGGCACCTTGAAGATGTACATCTGACTACCTGAAGCAAAGTTACCTACAGCCTTATCAAGGTGCAACTTCACATAACGTGCTTCGGGGTTACCCTCAAAGTTGAATGTCTTATGTTCAGCATTCTGTGCCCATTCAAACTTAACCGGAGCGCTCCAAGTTTGACGATCGCTACTGTATGAGAAGCTACCAGCGAGCAATGTACCATTACCTGCATCTTCGCGAGGAATGTATACCAAACGATCCAGTTTGTTTACAGAGCGGAGGTCAATAGTGATGTCAGCAGGTACGCCTTCACCCTTACCCCACTTCGTATGCCAAGGACTCTTTTCGTCGAAGTCGAACATCTTGTCAATGCCCTGACCAGGTTGGTCTTCTGCAGAGTTCTGCGCCTTGATATTCTTAATGGCAAATTCCAAAGGATTGCTCTTAGTCGTAGCACTTACCTTGCTCCAGTCTGAATAGCCATCCTTATTCACAGCACGCACCTTAAAGGCATAATCTGTTTCTGCTTCCAGACCATCGATTGTAAACTCAGTGTCGCGGATGGTTGAATAAAGCATACCGCCATATTCAATTTCATAGAAGTCGGCATTGTCCACCTTCTTCCATGAAGGAGTAAGGCTGAACACACCTATATTCTTCTCTGTAAAGTCTACCACAGGAGCAGCAAGAGCACCAGTATGTGTCAACTGACGATCAGCAGGAGCAAATTCAAAGCCATCTACCTTCACGTCAATCAAATTGGCAGTCACATCCGTCTTACCAATCTTAACCAACAACTGGGCATTCTTCAAAATTTCCTTCTTCGCAGCATCCGTGCCAGGTGTAGAGAAACGGTTCAAGTTTGGCTTTTCGTTATAGAAGTACACGTCTGTGCCCTTTTCAAAGTCTGCCAAAGTAGTAACCTTGGTCAACTTCACACTCTTCTTACCCACCTTAGCACCAACGCCCTTAGGTTCTTTACTTACATTGATACGGAGTTCAGTTTCTTTCTGAGCTTCAAAACCATTATAGTTGCCAAATGTGGGGTTAATTGTCACAAAGAGTTTACCCTTACCATTGGCTGAAGTCGAGATTTCAGTACGTGTGCACTGACCACTGAGATAAGCCTGTGTTTCGCCATCATCATCATATTGGCTAAAGGCATTCGAACCATTCGCAGTAGCATAAATCTCATAAGCACGATAATCCTTACGTATTTGAGTAGGATTATTGTTAGGATTCGTCATCGGAATAATGGCGTCGGCTTTCACAAACACGGGCAACTTCCAGATAGGTGCATCATAGTTATTGATAATGCGTCCACCTTCATACACATCGCCATTGTAATAGTCTACCCATCTGCCTTCGGGCAAGTAAATGCCATTGCGCACATCGTTACCATCCTTATCCATCTTCGTGTTCTTATAGATAGGCGCTACAAGGAACGAAGGACCATACATAAACTGATACTGAGTATCAGTGCCTAAAGTATAGTCGTTAGGATAGTCAAGGAACATGGCACGAATCATAGGCTTACCGTCCACTGCCTGACGAGCAATGGTATAAGTATAAGGCATCAATTCGCTCTTGAGCTTAAGATACGAACGGTTAATACTTGTAGCGGGTTCGCCAAGCACCTCAGGATATTTAGGATTTGCACCCCAACCGTCCATATTGAGTTCCATCGGCGTAAAGGTCTTCCATTGGAATTCACGCACATTTACAGGCACGTTCTTTCCACCGAAAATACCATCTACGTCACTCGTAATGTTAGGCTGACCAGAAAGACCTGAGCCAATAAATGTAGGAATGTGGAAACGAATATATTCCCAATCACCACCTGTTTGGTCACCACTCCAAATACCAGCATAACGCTGTGTACCAGCCCAACCATCAAGCGAGATAATGAAAGGACGTGCGTTCGAACCATAGTAAGGCATTACCTCAGCAACGTCTGCTACACCATTCAAGCCAAATGAATAGCCATAACCTACCCACGCTACATCGGTTTTAAGCACACGTACACCCGCATCGCGCACTTCTTTCACAATGTCGCGTTGCAACAAAGGTTCAATACCTTCTTTAGGATGGAGGTCACTCTGTGTCCAAAGACCAATTTCTACACCCTTTGAACGTGCATAATCACCAAACTCCTTCAAGTTTTGGATGTTGCCATCGAGTGAATTAGTTTGTCCATAGCCAGCTCCATAACCATCGTTCGGGAGGAACCATCCAAGGGGCATATCGTTTGTAAAGTAGCGGTCAATGGCTGCACGGGCTGAGAACTGATAGTTGTTCTTCTCACCGTTCAAGCTTTCTTTCACGCCGCCATTATCCTTTTGGCTTTCGTTATAGCGCTTACCGTCTTCGTAGAGCATGAAACCATTTTCAGCCTCTTTCCAATAGTCGCGATTGTAAGCATTAAGGTGGCCTTCATAGAAACCAAACTTAGGCAACAACACAGGATTACCTGTGAGCTGATAAAAGTCATTCAGCAAGTCTACGGGTTGTTCGTCTACCATGAAGAAGGCATCAAGATAGTCTTCTTGGTGCGAAAGAATCACCTTGTCCTGCTCAGTGGCACCAAAGTCATAACGACCAGGCTTAAAGGTGTTCCACATCATACCATAGCCCTTTGTACTCCAATAGAAAGGAGTGGGCGAAGCTACACCACCGTCTACCCAGTTATTGGTGTTTTCAATGGCAATGCTCTTACCCTTGTGGCTAAAGCGACCATTCTGCACACCACCCCCATAGAAGTATTCGCCTGCGTGAGTCTTCAAGGTGAGCGTAGTGCTGCTCTTGTCAAAACTTACGGGTTGTACGCTTTCAATTACCTTTTCGCCATTCTTGATGTTGATAACCGAAAGGAGTCCTGTTGCTTTGTCAAAGCGCAAAGAAATGCGATTTGTAGCAATTACTACACCGTCTTTTTCGTCACGCAAATCTACAGCTAACGGATTACGGCGTGCATTCTCCACCAAAATCTTTGCAGGAGGTGTTGCTTGCGGATCACGCACCACACCACCGTTGTCATCACGGAAAAGGCGAAAAATATTGTCGCCATAAAAATCGACAGTGAGTTGTTTACCATTCGCATAAGTCAATTCTACAGTAGTAGGATTGATTTTTGCAGCGCTCTTAATAGGATTTGCTGTAGTCGAAGCAGCTGTTGTAGTTGCCGACATTTGCACAAGTCCACTCGCCAAAGGCAATGCGTGTACACCCTGAGGTGTAAATGTGAGTCCTGCAACAGCCAACGGAAGGGCCATTACAAGTGTCGCACAGCTTTTGCCGGGTTTATTTTGCTGAGACTTTTTCATAGAATATGTGAGATGTTTTTTATGTTCAATTATATGACGGCTCAAAGTTACGCAATTCTTAGCAGATAAGAGCTATTCACACAAAAAGTAATTCACTTTTTGCGCACCTTTTTGTAAAATTCCCACCCCATAATGATTTTCCAAAAATTGCGATTTCTATGATTTGCCAAAAAGAAGTCAATCATATACGAAAAAATGCTGTCAAACAATTTGTTCAACAGCATTCGTTTTATGTTGGGGTATCCGGACTCGAACCAGAAAAGGCAGGACCAGAATCTGCAGTGTTACCATTACACCATACCCCATACACAATTTTATCCTCAACCAAAGGATAAAGATTAAGAAGTTTGTTGGGGTACCCGGACTCGAACCAGGAAAGGCAGGACCAGAATCTGCAGTGTTACCATTACACCATACCCCAAACTTAGGGTGTACCAAAGAGAACCCCTCTTCAATACGGGTGCAAAATTACTGCTTTTTGTGGAACACACCAAATTTTTCGACGTTTTTTTGAACTATTTATATCGATTTTTGTAGAAAAGAGCATTTAACAAATGCCTCAATTCATGTGTTATTATAAAGGATTACCCCTAATTAAGGTAATACCCCATAACATACCCTAATCTCGGCGACTACCACCCATAAACACCATGATGTAGTAAATCAAGGTGGCTAATGAGCTAAGCGCTGCTACCACATAAGTGTATGCAGCTGAGCGAAGTGCCGAAACTGCCATAGGATGGTCGTAGGCAGAGGTTATGCCTGCACGCTGAAGCCATGCTGTAGCACGACGCGAGGCATCGATTTCTACGGGCAAGGTTATAAAACTAAAAAGTGTGGTGAGGGCAAAGAGTACAACACCAACCAAAAGAATCGAAGGCATTACATTTACCATCAATATACCTGCCAACAATATCCATTGCACCCAATTCGAAGCAAATGACACAACAGGCACTAAGGCTGAGCGCAAGGTCAAAGGACCATAAGCCACGGCATGTTGCACCGCATGTCCACACTCGTGTGCTGCCACAGCTGCAGCTGCCACAGAATTACTATGATATACACGTTGCGAGAGGTTTACGGTGCCATTACGGGGATCATAATGGTCTGTAAGGAAACCTGGCGTACAGGTTACCTTTACATTATAGATGCCATTGTCATGCAACATTTTCTCTGCCACCTCACGTCCTGTCATGCCTGAACCGAGGGGCACTTTTAAGTACTTTTCGAACTTACTATTCAAGTTGGCTTGCACCAAATAACTAATCAGGGCAATGCCGATAAAGAGTATCCAATACATTTTTTAAGTATTAAGTATTACATTCTTATGAGAAGCTACTAAGACTACTATTGTTCTATGAGAAATGCCTATTTCCTACGCCTTGCGCCTAAACGGAATTTTGCTCTTTACAAATTCTGTGCATTCGTTTAAGATTTCAGCACCGAGCAAACGAAGGAGTAAAACGTAGGCGATTACCGCACCCACTATTTTTAGCAAAAGACTAAGATAGAGGTTACCACCCGAGAGTTGCGCCATCCCCCACCCTGCTGCCATGGCTACGGCTGCAATCAGTGCAAAGGGAATCACATCGCGCAAAGCATGCCAAAAGCGAACACCTATCAGTCGTTTCACAAACCAATGCCACACAAAGAGCCACAAAGTGTTTACCACCACATAGGCTATCACCATGGCTTCTACACCATAGGGGTACAATATAATCAATAGCAACATCTGTGCCAAACACAGTGCTACCGTGTTCCACATAAATATATTGCTTTTTCCCTGACTTATGACAAAGTTGGCATAAAACGATGATACAGGCATAAAAGCACCTCCTATACAGAGCACTTGCATAAGGTGCGCACTGGTCATCCATTTTTCGGTAATCGCAATGGTTATAAATTCGGGGGCTATAAGTGCCAAACCAAACAATGCTGGGCATGATAAGAATGCCGTGAAACGAAGCAACTTTCTGAACACACGTTGCATACGTTCCAAATCGTTCTTATCAAAACGAGCAAAGAGGGGTTGTGTCACACTCCATAGCATCCCCACCAACGTGTTGCTTCCCATCGTAGTCCATTTATTGGCTTGGTTATAATAACCTACCGTTTTTTCGCCATAAAGCCTACCAAAGAATATGCTAAAGATGTTGTTGTTGATATGCGTAAAAATATTGGTTGCCAATATCTTTGAGCTAAAGCCTATCATGCCACGCAAAGGATGCAAATTGATATGCCACGAAGGATGCCACCCCGAGAACCACCAACTGCCCAAACTCATCATCGTGCAATACACCAAATTCTGAATGGCAATACCCCAAAAGGCGAATCCATTAAATGCCAAACATACGCCACAAATGCCCGACACGGTCAATGCGCCCAAAGTGAGCAAGGCTGTTTCGCGTACCTTCATGTTTCTGAACAACCAAGCGCGAGGCGAAGTGCCAAGCGATGATATCACAAAGGTTAGAAACGACAGACGCGCCAAAGGCACCAACACGGGTTGACGATACCACGCAGCGATAAGCGGCGCACAGAAAAAGAGTATAACATAGACTCCCGAACTACATAGCACGTTAAACCAGAACACGGCATTATAGTCGGCATCGGTAATGTCTTTTTTACGGTTTAGTCCTGAGATGAATCCACTTTCTTGCAAAGAGGTTGCAATTAAACTAAAAATGGTAAGCATGCCCACCATACCATAGTCAGCAGGCGAGAGCAAACGCGCCAAGAATATGCCAAACACCAAGTTCAGCACTTGTTGCGCTCCATTATTTATGCCGCCCCAAAGCAGCGCATTTGCAGTTTTATCTTTTAGTGAGGAGGATGACATGTTTTTTTAGTTGAATTTTCACACAAGCAGTGCCAACACGGTGAGCACGGCAAAGATGAGCATATTGCGCGAGGTGAGTCCTAACACTCGGTTTAATTCTCGTCCATACTTTATGCGAATCATAGTGCGCCATGTCAAGGTGTGCGGAATCAGATAGAGTGCAGGCAAGACGATTGTCCAAAGATGTCCATAGTCTGCCAACATGGCTACACACACATAACCTGCCACACCTTGCAACAAATAGAACATCGCGCCAAAGCGTTCGCCTAATGCCACAATCAAAGTGCGTTTTCCACTTGCCAAGTCTTGTTCACGGTCGCGATAGTTATTCAGCACAAGCAAGGTGTCAATCACCAAACCACAAGCTGCTGCCAACCACCACACAGCGGGGGTTAATGTTTGCGCTTGCACATAATAGGTGCCACACACGGGTACCAAACCAAAAAACACCCACACCAACACATCGCCACAACCCATGTACGAGAGCAATGTGGTGTAGAGAAAGGCAAATACCACACAAGCTGCGCCTATGCCTACCAACATCCAGCCACCATAGGGCAACAAACAACAGCCCACGGCACATGCCAACACCAACATCACCGCAATGCCACGCTTCATAGCCTGTGGCGTAATCCATCCTTGTGCACAAGCACGTTCAGGACCAAGGCGATCCTCACGGTCGGTGCCTTTCTTAAAATCGAAAAGGTCGTTGATAAAGTTGGCAGCTATTTGCATCAGTGCAGCAAACAGCATACACACCACCGCAGGCACCCAACGTCCGTGTCCTTGTGCAAATGCCAATGCCGTTGCCGTACACACGGGTATCAAGGCAGCTGTTAGTGTTTTAGGTCGTGCTGCCAATATCCAATATTTCAAATTCATTTTTAAGGTGGTTCTAAGGGGGGGGCTAAGAATTCTGATTTTAAGTTTTAAAATTCAGACAATCAAATTCAGCCTCCCTTTATTTCGGCAAAAAGTCGAAAAGCATTTTGAGCGATTCAGGGTCTTTCCAACTCCAAAAGCGATTTGCCATAAGCACTTTGAAAGCTTGCATTTGGTCTTTTCCCACAAAGCGTTTAAATGACGACTCGTTAGCAGGGATTGTTTCGCCTCTTATTATAAAGTAATAGCGGTCCATCAAGGGGTAACCTTGTTCGTCATCGCGTTTTTCAAGGTCTATAATCCCTGTCATCTCAAAGTTTAGGTCGCGCACACGCTCATCTTGCAGTCTTTTTTTGTCTACATAGGTATGACGGAGCAAAATGTTATAGCCATGCTGTGCCACCACACGTGCCATAATGGAGTCTACACGCATGTAACGAATGGTGTCGTCAAAGGTCACGCCTACCACGTTATTCAAGTAAGCACGCATTTTCTTACCTGTTTTTGCGTCGATATAAATCAGCGTACCTTCGCCTAAATATATGTTTGCCTTGGCTTTGGTGGTACGTCCAAAGGTTTGCTGCACTACGGCATCTTTAAACTCCGGAAACACAAACAACGATTTGCTGCGTTTTTCCACTTGTCCTTGCTGCGCCATGGTAGCCACTGCGCCTATCATCATAGCGCACAGTGTGAGAAGCCATCTTTTCATTCTTCTGCAAGTTTTTTAATTACAAACTCCTTTATAAACGCTGCCGTACCCTCAATGCCAAGCACCGAAGAGTTTATGCACAAGTGATAGGTGCTGGCTGCCCCCCAAGTGCCCGAACTATAGAAGTTATAGAACTCGGCACGTTCACTATCGCCTTTTTCAATGATGCTTTGTGCCTTTTCAGCCGAGCAGTTGTTCCATTTCATCACGTTGGCTACGCGGTCGTCCATATCGGCGGTTACAAACACATTGACGCAACGTGGATGATTGCGCAACACATAGTCGGCGCAACGACCTATAAATATGCACGAGTGGTCCTCGGCTGCCTTACGTATTGCATCACTCTGTATGCGAAAAAGGTTTTCGTTCGACAGTTCGTTATTATAATAGGTACTACCCCCACCTATAAAGGGGATGATATTGCCCAAGGTGCGCAGAAAACGATTTTTCTCGTCATTACGTTCAAATACCTCAGCGCAAAAACCACTTTCTTTAGCTGCTAAAGCCAAAATTTCGCGGTCGTAATAGGCTATATTGAATTCTTTGGCCAAAATATGACCAATGGCACGTCCACCACTACCGAGCGAACGACCAATATTGATAACAAAGGGAGAAGACATGGGGTTAAAGTGTTAAGTATTAAGTATTAAGTGTTAAGTATTACACACTATTGCATTGTCGAAGTAAAATGTAATATGTTATTAGGCATTAGCCATTTTCTTGAACTTTTTTACCTGCAATACCAAAAGGGTGATGGCAAGCACAGAGGCTAAACCATCAGCTAAGGGAGCTGCATGCCACAATCCTTCAAGCGGATCCTTGTAGAGATGAGGAAGGATAAAGATGGCTGGCACCAAAAAGATGAGCTGACGCGTGAGCGAAAGGAAAATGCTTTTAGGTGCATAACCAATGCTTTGGAAGAATGCGGTCGACACAATTTGTATGCCCACGATGGGAAACATCATAACCATACAACTCAAGGCGTGTGCTGCCATACTTACCAATTCGGGAGAGTCTTTGGCAAATAACGAAACAAAAGGTGTGGGGAAGAACACGCCTATAATAAAGCCTATCATCGTGATGCAGGTGCCCACACATAGCGCACGCTTCAACACACCGAGCACACGGTCGTAGCGTTTTGCACCAAAGTTATAACCTGCAATGGGTTGCATGCCTTGGTTTAAACCAATAACAACCATTACAATGAAAAGTATCAGTCGATTGCATATACCAAACGAACCTACTGCCACATCGCCACCATAGATGGTGAGACTACGCGTCATCATGGCTGCTACCAAACAGGCACAAAGGTTGATAAGAAACTGCGGAAGTCCCACCATGAGCGACTCACGCACAATGCGCATATCGAGTTTGATGATATTGCGACTCAAATGAATCATATCGGCCTTGTTCGAGAACAAACGCAACTGCCACATCAGCATCACAAGCTGTGCCAAAATCGTAGCAACGGCTGCACCCCGTATGCCCCACCCTAACACAAATATAAATATAGGTGCCAAAAGGCAGTTGAGCAACACCGTACCAAAGGTGGCGTACATGGCTTTCTGCGGACGGTTGGTAGAGCGCAACATAGCGTTGAGTCCTAAATACATGTGCGTCACCACATTACCCACCAAGATTACAGACATGAATTGTCGAGCATAAGGCAATGTCACATCGCTAGCGCCAAAAAAGCGCAAGATAGGATTGATAAAGCAGAGCAACACCACGCCAAGCATAATACCGAGCGTAAGGTTCATTATTACTACGTTACCCAAAATTTTCTTTGCCGTGTCGTAGTCTTTCTGTCCAAGCTTCACGCTCATCAATGTGGCAGCACCCACACCGACCATAGCACCAAACGCTGCAGTGAGCGACATCAATGGTCCAGTAAGTGCCAAACCCATAATAGCTTCGGGACCAACACCTTGCCCAATAAATATACCGTCAATGATATTATAGACCGAAGAGGCTGCCATCGCTACAATGGCTGGAATGGCATACTGCATAAGCAGCGAACCCACTGGTTTTTCTGCCAACGTGTTAAACTGATTTGTATTTGTTTCTTGTTTCATCTCTGCAAAATTACAAATAAGAATTTTAGCAATGCTATTTGTTGTTCTAAAAAATGCGAATTTGGTTCTGCACGATCTATGTGTCATGAAGTTTTTTGATTGATAATGAAAATAAAACAAGTTGTATTTTCAGCGCAATTTTATAAAATCGGGCTTTAATTGGATTGCTGAGGTGCAGCCGATAATGCACGCCCTGAAAGGTAGGGTGTTCAAAATCCGAGATTTTTTATGTATGAATTTATCGGATTTTGTCGTCGTCGATAGAGACATTTTGACACCCAAATAGTTTG
>UQQN01000028.1 GCA_900543155.1 uncultured Prevotella sp. | reverse complement strand
GACTTTCTCAAAAAAAAACGAACATGATAAAATTTTCCTATCTGCAAAAAGACACGCCTCGCGCAAACTCTTATAAAACGTCCACGATTAGCAAATTATATTAAAGGATTAATGAAACTGCCCAACGCTCATCAAATAAAAGAACTGGATGCTTACACCATCCAAGAAGAAAATATATTATCGGTTGAACTCATGGAAAGAGCAGCCGATAGAGCTCTCATGTTTATCAAATGTAAATATGCAGACAAACAACGCCCCATTATCATATTTTCGGGCCCCGGAAACAATGGTGGCGACGGATTAGCTTTGGCACGCTTATTACACGAAGATGGCTACACCGACATTCAAGCCTACCTTTTCAACACCAATAATTCGCTGACCGAGGATTGCCAAAAGAATGCAGAACGCTTAAAGGACGAATGTCCTGAGGTAAAGTTTACCGAAGTACAACAGCAGTTTGAAGCACCAGAACTCAGCAAAGAACAACTTATTATTGACGCACTTTTTGGTACGGGACTTAATAAGCCTTTGGGCGGTGGATACGCTGCACTTATCCGCTTGATAAATGGCGCACAGACTGACGTTATAAGTTTGGATATGCCTTCGGGATTGATGTGCGAGGACAATACTTATAATTCTCCCTCGGCTATTGTGCGTGCCACATTTACACTCACAATGGGACTCCCCAAATTGGCTCTGATTCTTGCAGACAACCAAGTGTATACAGGTAAGGTGTATGTGCTCGACATTTGCTTGAACGCTCAAAAGATTAAAGAGACAAACTGCCCCTACGAAATTACCGAGTTCCAAGACATACAAGCCATGCTAAAAACGCGCCCTGCCTACGGACACAAGGGCACATTTGGCAATGCACTACTTATTGCAGGAAAACACGGAATGGCAGGAGCTGCTGTATTGGCAGCAAAAGCATGTTTAAAGGCTGGCGTTGGCAAGGTTACTGTGCACACTCCTGAACGCAACAACGACATTTTGCAAATTGCAGTGCCCGAGGTTGTGTTACATCTCGATGAGGATGATAAGATATTTTCTAACACCGTACGCAATGAGGGATTCCAAGCGATGGCAATTGGTCCTGGTATAGGTACCGACAAACGCACGGCATTGGCTTTTATTGAACAAACAAGTCACACTGATACCCCATTGCTTATTGATGCCGATGGCATAAATATTTTGGGTGGACACAAGGGATGGATTTCACAAATACCTGCGAACACCATCTTTACGCCACACCCCAAAGAAATGCAACACTTGGGCATTTGCAACACGGACTCTTACAGCACTTTGCTCGAGGCCATGAATATGGCACGCCAACACCACTTCTACATCTGCCTTAAAGGGCATTATACCGCTATATGTACGCCCGAAGGAAAGGTTTATTTTAACCCCACAGGCAACTCTGGAATGGCTACAGCAGGAAGCGGTGATGTATTGACAGGTATTATTTTGGCTTTTATGGCACAACAATATGCGCCCGAACAAGCTTGTCGCTTAGGTGTTTACTTACATGGTTTAGCAGGCGACTTTGCATCTGCTGATTTAGGTGAACACTCCGTTACAGCAACCGATATAATAAACTATATCCCCGCAGCCTTCCAAAAGTTGAAAGAGGAAACCTACGGCGAGAGATCGGACTTTTTCAAAGAACTTTAACCAAAGCACACACTAATGAAACGATTGATACTTTTGGCAACTTCTGCCCTATTGGGATGGGGTGCCATGGCACAAACTGAGGTGAATGCTTACCAACCTGGCATTACCGATGAAGGCATCACTTATTTCTTGCCACAAACCCGCGTTCGTGTGGTGGTAACAGCCACAAAGAAGCACCACGAACCAGGCGAGTTCTGCGAATATGCTGACAGATTTTTGCGCCTTAAGGATGTGCCACTTACTGCCTATGATGAGTGGGAAATTAAAGACGTGAAACTTTATTCGTTTGGCGTAGCTGATAAACAAAAGGCTTATTCTATTAAGTTTAAAAGCAAAACCTCTGCACCATTTGTTGAACTTGCACAAGATGGTCGCATACTTTCTATCAATGCCAAGAGTAGTATAAAGGACGCTGAATTGCCTATGCCCTCTGTCACAAAGGGCAACGACAAAGTGATTAACGGCGAAGATTTTAAAACAGCTGAAATTCTCTCGGCTGGTAGTTTGTCAAAAATGGCAGAACTCACGGCTAACGAAATTTATGACATTCGCGAGAACCGTAGTTTGCTAACCAAAGGACAAGCTGACTTTATGCCGAAAGATGGTGAGCAACTCAAACTAATGCTCAGCAATCTCGACACACAAGAGGAAGGTTTGTTGCAGCTATTTAAAGGCAGTACAACTACCGAGACACACGTTTTGGCATTCGACATTGCACCCACACAAAGTGTTGAAAAACAAATACTCTTTAATTTTTCAAAATACTTGGGTATTGTAGATGCTGACGACCCCGCAGGCACAGCTGTTTACATGAGCATTAAAGACTTAAAGACTCTGCCTGCAGCAAATACCAATGTCGACAAGAAAAAAGAGGTTGAAGACTTGCGTTATGCTGTGCCAAGTCGTGTAGAAATAAAAATCTTCAACGACCAAGACACTTACGTTACTCAGTCTTTTCCTATGGCTCAGTTTGGACGTGTTGAACACTTAGGTGGCGAACTCTTTAACAAAAAGAGCACTACACACGTACAACTTTCTCCCGTCACTGGCGGAATTAGCAAAATCGAAGCTGAAAGTCCTGACAAATAAAATTCCCAATAAGCCCAACGATACAAATTGCAAGTATGCGTGACTAAAAAGACTTTAAATGGAACGTCGAAAAGAAGAAGATATAGGTTCTGTGATTATGCGTTTTTTGCGCCAATCACAACTCGAAACACCACTCTACGAACACCGAATCATAGAGTCGTGGGGAGAAGTAGCTGGCGTAGCTGCCGAACGTATGACCAAGGACTTGCGCATCTTTAACCAAGTATTGCACGTGAGTCTGCGCTCTGCTGCACTACGAAACGAACTTTTGTATCGACGCACTGAATTAGTAAAAAAACTCAATGGTAAGGTGGGTGCAGATGTCATCCGCGACATTGTTTTTTCATAACTATTTCTATGGACGGTTCTAATATTTTTGTTAGAATCGTCCATTTTGATATAAAGGTTAAAATTAAGGGCTGTCCTAAAATTAAACTATTTAGAACGCCCCTTAATTAAGAAGTTAAATGAGAGGCTTTTTCAAAAAATCATTGCTCACTCACCACACCATCCACTACTTCAAAGAGTTTATAGTCGCGGTGCGTAGCTTCGAGCACACGATCGAGATGCTCACGGCGGGTATCGGTAATAAAGATCTGACCAAATTCCTGACTACTCACATAGTCAATAATACGCTCCACGCGGTTGGCATCTAATTTATCGAAAATGTCATCGAGCAACAATAGTGGTACACGGTGTTCACCCTTACCCTTCAAAAACATAAACTGAGCCAACTTCATGGCAATAAAATATGTTTTTTGCTGTCCTTGCGAAGCTTCACGTTTCACACCAAATCCATTAAGCGTGAGTTCTAAGTCGTCTTTGTGCATTCCATGGAGCGAATATCCCACAATACGTTCTTTTGCACGCCAGTCTCGAAGTTGAGACAACAATTCACCACGATCGCCATGACTGGTATAAGTCATACCCACCATTTCATCGGTTTTACCTGAAAGTTTTTGGTATATCTCAAGAAAAATGGGCAAGAACTCAGCCACGAACTGCTTTCGCTCTTCATAAATGATCTGTCCACTCATCGACATCATCTCCTCAAGCACAGCCATTACCCCCTCGTCGGGCTCTTCTTCTTGCTTAAGCAAAGCATTGCGCTGTTTTAAAGCACGTTCATAACGAATAAGTGCATCAAGATAAGGAGTACTATACTGCATAATCACAGTATCCATAAACCTACGACGCTCCTCGCTACCACCTAAAATCAAGGAAGAATCGGCTGGAGCAATCAGCACAAGGGGAATACGCCCCACATGTTCTGATATGCGTTTTACATCCTTACCATCCACTTTTAGTCGCTTGCGCGAGCCACGTTTCAGCGAACAACAAATATGTTGCTTAGCCTCAGACTCTAACTCATAATCACCTTCAAGAATAAAAAAATCAGCATCGTGATTAAGATTTAAAGCATCTTGTGCACTAGCAAAACCGCGACAAAAAGAAAGATAATATATAGCATCGAGCACATTCGACTTACCCATACCATTGGCACCCACCAAACAGTTCACGTTCGGTGAGAAATCTAAATTAGCCATTAACAAGTTTCGATAGTTCGTGATGTTGAAGTGCCTTAATATCATATAAATAAAAATTACATTTTAGGCGCAAAGTTACGTTTTAACGCGTGTTTCTACAAAGAGAATGCTGTAAATATCAACGAAAAGCAAAAAAAACAAGTGTTTATTTTCCTACTTGGGGGGAAAGTTGTAAATTTGCGCTGCATTTTTCTGCAAAAAAGCATTATTCAAAATTGCGAAAACAGAAATCTACTACAAACAACCCTTTAGAAAACAAAGAAAAAAAATATTATGAGCAATCAAAAAAACAATCAGACACTCGATGTTAACGATACTTTGGCAAAGTCTGAAGCGTTCTTCATCAAGTACAAGAAGCAAGTTATCACCGCTATCGTAGCTGTTGTAGTTATTGTAGGTGGTTCATTTGCCTACGTTTATGGCTACTCAAAGCCTCAAGAAGACAAGGCACAAGAGTGCTTGGGCAAAGTACAACAGTACATCATGGCACAAGACTTTGAACACGCTTTAAAGGGCGAAGGCAAGACGCTCGGTCTTGAAAAGATTGCCGACAAGTACAGCTCAACTGATGCTGGTAACATTGCGAAGTACGAAGCAGGTGTTTGCCTCTATAAGAGCGGTAAGACCAAAGAAGCCATCAAGTATCTTGAAGACTACAGCACAAAGGGTGATGCAACTGTTTCATTCCAAGCTCTCTCTACTTTGGCTAACGCTTATGCTGCCGACAAGCAACTTGACAAGTCTGTTGAAACTTTCAAGAAGGCGGCAAAGGCTACCGACATTCCCGCCCTCTGCTCACAGGCTCTCTTCGACGCAGGTCTCATCCTCGAAAGCCAAAACAAGAAGGACGAAGCTTTGAAACTCTATCAAGACATCAAAAAGGATTATCCTTCAGCTCCTATTTGTGCACGTCAGCAGCAAAACGGTGTTATACTCGATGCTGTTATCGACAAGTACATTGAGCGTTTGAGCAAATAAAAATCGTAGCGTAAAGCAAAACAAAAAGGTTAAAGCACAGAGTGCAAAGGTTTATATATATAATATAGGAGCAAAAGCGTTTATCACCTTATCCCTCCCCTATTTCTCAAAACCCTCACACTTTACGCTTTAACCTTTTTGCTTTTTATCTACCAACCTCTCCTTTTTCCTTTAGAGAGATTCTTACACTACGCAAAAAATTACATATTACTTCGACCATGTAATAGTTTGTAATACTTTTCTCATTAGTTTTGCATTACCTATTACTTGTTCTCACATTGTTTGTAATACTTATTACTTAATACATAATTAAAAATGTCTTCCAACACATTCTCATACACAGCCGATCAAACATTGCCCATCCCCGACGCTACAGAAATGCGTATGGGCATCATCGTAACCGAATGGAATAACCACATCACCGACAAACTTCTTGATGGTGCCGTGCAAGAACTCACAGAAAATGGCGTAAACGAGAGTAACATCCTTGTAAAACGCGTTCCGGGTAGTTTTGAACTTGTTTATGCCGCAGCACAAATGGCAAAATTTGCTCATGTCAACGGAATTATCATTATTGGATGCGTAATTCGTGGCGATACTCCACATTTTGATTATATTTGTGAAGGAGTGACTCAAGGCATCGCACAACTCAATGCACAAGGCGATATTCCCGTGATTTTCGGGCTGTTAACTGTCAATAACCAAGAGCAAGCAGAGCAGCGCGCAGGGGGTAGTTTAGGCAACAAAGGAAAAGAATTTGCACTTACTGCAATAAAAATGGTGGATTTTGCTTGGAAGTTTCAAAAATAATGCTTACCTTTGCATCGCAATTCAGAAATAAGGGTTGCAAACAACAATAACGGGCAAATACCAGAGTGGCCAAATGGGGCAGACTGTAAATCTGCTGGCTTACGCCTTCGGTGGTTCGAATCCATCTTTGCCCACGCAACGGCGCAGCTTTCACATTGAAAGTTGCGCCGTTGAGTTTTATATGAATTATACGAAGATTGGCAAGAGGCTGAAAATACAATAAAGTTCTTTCTAACATACCACTCAAAAAAACAGTTCTACAATAAAGCAATGGGTGGCTATAAAAACCAATCTAAAAAGCATTTGCAAAAACAATAAAACTACGCACTCTCCGTTTTACTTTATATGAAGATTCCCCAAAAACATAATATACGCTCTCTAATCACCTTGCTGCTACTTTTTGTTGCCGCACTTAAGTTGCATGCACAAAACCGCACCAAGGTATTTGGCATTATTAAAGACGAACAAGGCACTCCCATCGAATTGGCTTCGGTACGCGTAATGGGACAAAATGCACTTACCTTTACCAACCTAAAAGGCGAATATACCATTTGGTGCGAATCTGCCGACAGTGTACGTTTAGTATACTCCATGATTGGCTATGAAAGCAGAAAACGACTACTCCGTTCACCTGCCGACTCTATTCGCCTCGATGTGATGCTCCCTTCATACGATGCCAACAACACATTAGGTACTGCTGTGGTTACAGGACAGGGGCGACAAACCACAACTACCCAACGCATTCATAAACCCGACACAAAACTTGCACCCTCCACCACGGGTAACGGTGTTGAAGAAGTTATTGCTACACAAGCAGGTGTGTCTACACACAACGAACTCTCCTCACAATACAATGTGCGCGGTGGCTCATTCGATGAAAACTGCGTATACCTGAATGGTATCGAAGTATATCGCCCTATGCTTGTGCGTTCAGGACAGCAAGAAGGTTTGTCTATTATTAACTCCGACATGGTTGAGAGCATTGGCTTTTCGTCTGGTGGCTTCGAAGCCCGTTACGGCGATAAAATGTCATCAGTACTTGACATTACCTATAAGCGTCCCGAGGCCTTCGAAGCTTCGGCACAAGCCTCTATGCTTGGCGCTGGAGCGTATGTGGGATGGGGCAACAAAAAAGTGAGTCTCATGTCGTCCGTTCGATACAAAACCACACGCTATTTACTTGGGTCAACCGATACAAATGGCGAATATCGCCCTAACTTCCTCGACTACCAAGCCTTTCTTTCGTGGCGCCCTAATCGCAGATGGTCTTTCGATGTGTTGGCAAACGTGTCCGACAACCACTACAACTTTACACCACACGACCGCGAAACTAAATTTGGTACCATCAATGATGCCAAAACCTTTAAAGTGTATTTCGACGGAAAAGAAAAAGACTATTTCCGCACACTTTTCGGTGCAGCTACCCTCACACGTCACTTTAATCCCGACACGTATTTGGCATTACAGTTCTCTACCTACGGCACACAAGAACACGAAACCTACGACATTCAAGGACAATATTGGTTAAACGAAGCCACTAGCGAAGAACAACTTGGTGTAGGCACCTACTTAGAACACGCACGAAACAGATTGCGTGCTCGCGTGATGAACACGGGACTACGTTTTCGCACCAAACTCACAGCACACACACTACAAGCTGGTTTTAATTGGACACGCGAAACCATCCATGACAACTCGCGCGAGTGGGAAATGCGTGACTCTATGGGCTATTCACTCCCCTACGACCCTGACGTATTGCGACTTATTTACAGCCAACGTTCTAAGTCAAACATTACCTCATCGCGCCTCGCCTTCTTTGCGCAAGACACATGGCGCATTCGCACAAAAGCAGGTTTATTCAATTTTACCTATGGTCTACGTCTTAGCCATTGGGACTGGAACAAAGAAACTATTGTGTCGCCACGTGTTTCAGTAGGTTTAATGCCATCATTTACCGACCATTGGACCTTCCGCTTTGCCACTGGTTTTTATTACCAACCTCCTTTCTACAAGGAACTTAAAGACACCACACTTAGCGCCACAGGTTTAGCCACAGTGCAACTTAACAAACAAATAAAGTCGCAACGCTCCATCCACTTTGTTTTGGGTGCCGACTACCTCTTCAAGTTAGCCGAACGCCCATTCAAGTTCACCGCCGAAGCTTATTACAAAGCACTCTCTCACCTTGTACCCTACACGGTAGATAATGTACGCGTGGTTTACTATGGTCGTAACGAGTCAAGCGGTTATGCGGCAGGCATAGACTTTAAGCTTTATGGCGAATTTGTGCCAGGCACTGACTCTTGGCTCACCTTCTCACTCATGCGTACGAAGGAGAAAATTGGTGGACTATGGATTCCGCGTCCTACAGACCAACGCTACAATGTGTCGCTCTATTTTACCGACTACTTTCCTGGCACCACCCGTTGGCGATTTACACTCAAAGCTGCCTTTGCCGATGGTTTACCCTTTGGACCACCACGTAGCGAAAAATCAAAACAGACACTACGTGCACCTGCCTACAAACGTGTAGATATTGGCATGAGTTATAGATTGCTCAAAAACGACGACCGCCACATTCAGCATGGTTTGGGTAAATGCTTTAAAAATATTTGGTTAGGCGTTGACTGCTTTAATCTCTTAGGCATCGACAATGTCAACTCTTATTATTGGGTAACCGACATTACCAACAACCAATATGCCGTGCCTAACTACCTCACGGGTAGACAAATTAACGCACGTATCTCATTCGATTTTTAATTTTTTCTACAAGGACTTGAAGGAATACTATATGCAATTAGCACTTCAAGTCCTTGTTTGTACCCTATAATTTACATTTTTGCAATATAAAAGTAGAAATATATTAGTATTTGCTTTGCTAATTAAAAATAAGGAACTACTTTTGCATCGTTATCCTATAAACAATCTTTTTACCTTAAGGAACTAATACCTATTTAAAACATTCGGGTGGTTTGTTGCAAGACAAACTACCTTTTTTATTTGTTTAAATTTATAGGCTAAAAATGTCATCTTTGCCATAAAGCGACAAGAGTCTATTTTTTGAACAAGCACCCTAAAATGAATCAATCCCCAACCCCATATAATAAAATGACTAAAAGAACCAAACACCTACTCATCACCACAAACATTATTGTGACACTGATAGTTGTCGCAATCATTGGTGGAGCATTCTATTTGATAGACTATGCGCTGAAACCTGGTGATCGTTCGCGCAACGAACAAGTGGCATGGACCGAAATAGATAGCACATACCCAGGCATGATAGCTTGGCGCGATTCGCTGCTACAACACCAAGCACTCAAAGACACCACCATACTTGCACCAGACGGAGCCAAAATGCATGCGTGGTACGTCTATGCCAATCGTCCCACTGCAGCTACCGCGCTTTTAGTTCATGGCTACACCGACTGTAGCATACGCATGATGCCTCTTGGCAGAATGTATAACCGCGACTTACACATGAACATCTTATTACCCGACTTGCGCAATGCAGGTCGCACAGACGGAGACCATTTTCAGATGGGATGGTTCGACCGTTTCGACGTAAAACAGTGGGCTGCACTCCTACCCCAAATATTTGGCGACTCTGTGCGCACTGTGGTCCACGGGGTGTCTATGGGAGCAGCTACCACCATGATGCTCTCGGGCGATGCAGACGTTCCTAATTGTGTAAAAACCTACATTGAGGACTGTGGATACACCAACGTACACGACCAATTCAGCAAAGAGTTGCAAGAACGCTTCTCGCTACCTTCATGGCCTCTCATTCCCATAGCCTCAACCCTATGCCAATGGCGCTATGGATGGAATTTCGAAGAAGCATCTGCACTCAATCAAGTGAGCCGTAGCAAGCAACCTATGCTCTTTATTCATGGCACAGCCGACAAATTTGTACCCACTTGGATGGTACACCCTCTCTATCGTGCCAAACACATTGGCTACAAAGAAATCTGGCTTGCCCCTCATGCCGAACATGCTCGTAGCTACCAACTCTACCCCCAAGAATACACACAACGCGTAAAGTGCTTCTTGCAAAAAACATTACATTAAGTGGGAAAAGCAACCTATCTTATGTAAAGATTTTGTGCAAAAGCGGAACCTAAGTGGCAAACGAACGGCAAACAATCGTAAGCAAGCGGCAAACAAAAGCAACAATGTTGCAAATTATCACATATTTTGCAATAAACACCTTACAGATATACATTTATATTTTTTTTCTCCACCTTAGCAATGGGACGAAAATAAGAAAACAAAAAAACAAACACCCATCTACACTAAAACAATAAAAAATTGAATACAACACATTCCACAAAATCCATCACACTCGAACCCAACCAAGGCATTCCGCCCCGTCTGCTTTTTATGATGGCAGCAATAAGTGGACTAACTGTGGCAAACCTCTATTATAATCAACCCCTACTTGAGGATATTCGCAAAGACCTTCATGTAAACGAGGTACAAGCTAACCTCATCACATTTGTTACCCAAGTAGGCTATGCCCTCGGCTTGTTGTTTGTCGTACCCCTAGCCGACATGTGGTCGCGACGCAAAATAGCAGCCACCAGCATGATTTGTGCAGCCCTAATGTCTGTTACCATAGCACTTACCACACAAGTGCAAGTGCTTTGGGCAGCCTCTCTAATACTTGGTGTGTGCTCGGTCATTCCACAAATGTTTGTACCCATGGCACGTCTTTATTCATTGCCCCAAAACCAATCGCGCAACATGGGCTATGTGCTCTCGGGGCTACTAAGTGGGGTGCTTGGTGCCCGTGTCGTGAGTGGATATATAGGCGACTGGTTTGGTTGGCGCACCATGTTTTTTGTAGCATCCGTCATTATGTTAATCTGCCTCATGGTGAGTTTACAAATGTTACCCCGCATGCGCCCCACCTACCAAGGCAAATTTGCCGGACTTATGCATTCCATCCTGACCATCTACAAAGAGCACCCTCTTATTCGACTTTATTCCATACGCGCAGCCTTTGCCTTTGGCAGCATGATGTGTGTATGGTCGTGCATGGCATTCCACCTTGCAGGTTCACCTTTCTATGCTGGTAGTGAAGCTGTAGGCATGTTAGGACTTTGCGGAATGGCAGGTGCTATGGCAGCCAGTGGCATTGGTCGTTTTATCCCCCGTTTTGGCATCATGCGCATTTCATTTGTGGGCAGTCTGTTGCAATTATGCGCCTGGGGCGTAGCATGGTGCTTTGCCAATAGTTATTTAGGAATCATTGCCACCATTATTTTGGTAGATATTGGTGCACAATGCCACCAACTCAGCAACCAAAGTGGTTGTTTAGCGCAAACACCACGTGCCACGAACCGCAGCAACACCATTTTTATGTTCCACCTTTTTGTAGGCGGTAGCCTTGGCACACTGTGTGCAGGTTTTGCTTGGAATACCCTACAATGGACTGGTGTTTGCCTTGCTGGATTGGCTTTTGCCTTAGTTTCGTTAGGTATTACCCTAATTATCAAAAAGTAAATTCTTCTCTTGAACAATTACTTGGCATAAAAAAAAATAGCGAATAATGATCAGATAAACAGTTCATTATTCGCTATTTTTTTATTCTTGAACATCAATGCGATGTCAATTTAAGCGTAGCAGTTTTCAAGCCTTTGGCAGAGGCTTTGACCGTGATAGTGCCAGGTCGCTCTGTTGTAGAGATAATAGCAGACATCTGACCAGAGAACACCTTCATTTGTGGACGTTGCAACGATTCAAGCGAGGCAGGATTGCCATTGGTGCCAGCCTTATAGTGTCCGGCTCCCGTCACAGTATACTTTATTTCGTTGTCTGCCAAGGGACAAAGATTGCCATCCTTATCCACCACACTGACAGTTACAAACGAAAGGTCTTTGCCATCGGCTGTTAAACTTGTGCGGTCTGCTTCTAATCGAATGGCATAGGGAGCCCCCGCAGTGTGCATCTCACGAGTTGCAGCTACATGGCCTTGTGCATCGTAAGCCACCACCTTGAGAGTACCGGGTTCATACTTCGTATTCATCCACATCAAACGGTAACGGCGTTGACGCTTAAAAGTGCGCTGCGACTCAGCATCTGCACTATTATAAACGGTTACAGTTGAGTCTTTCTCTACAACCCCTTGACTCTTGCCATTGATAAAAAGTTCTGCCTTAGGATAATTGGTGTACACAAACACAGGAGTAACTTCGCCCTCACGTCCTGCCCAATTCCAATGGGGTAAGATGTGAAGTGTTTCAGCTTGCTTGTTCCAATGACTACGATACAGGTAGTAACGATCCTTAGGAATACCGCCCATGTCGATAATGCCAAAGAGTGAGGCATGACTGGGCCAATCGGTATAATAAGGAGATGGCTCGCCCAAATAGTCAAAACCAGTCCACACAAACTCACCCATGCACCAAGGCAAGTCATCATGCTGAACCCAATCGTCTTCAGGCAGATTTGACCACGAGCAATGTTCCACATCATACGACGAGGCTTGATGGTCGGGATACTTTGCCATTGCCTTGCGTTCTACAGGGAATTTATATACTCCACGCGAACTAATGGTTGAAGCAGACTCTGTGCCGAGCAAGAAACCCTGTGGCAACTTTTTAATATTTTCAAGATATTTGTGCGGACGATAGTTAAATCCCGGAATCTCCATTGCAGCAGCCATGCCATTGTTTACCACGGCATCGGGATGATCCATACCCTGTGTTACGGGACGCGTAGGGTCGAGTTGGTGACAAAGTTGCTGCAAACGATAAGCTATTTTTGTGCCACGATCACCATCATCTTGGTCGGGCACTTCGTTGCCAATACACCACATCACAATACTAGGATTGTTGCGATAATGGCGCACCAAATGGTCAATGTCGCGCTCAGCCCATTCGTTAAAGAATTGGTGATAACCATTCTGCACCTTTGGGGTTATCCACTCATCGAACGACTCGCCCATTAACATCATACCCATTTCATCGCAAGCTTGCACCAACTCTGGTGCTGGCATGTTATGAGAAGTTCGTATGGCATTACACCCCATGTCCTTAAGTATACGAATTTGTCGACGAATGGCTGCCATATTCACTTCGGCACCCAAGGCTCCCAAGTCATGGTGTTGACAAATGCCTTTAAACTTAATCAACTTTCCGTTTAAAAAGAATCCCTTGCCTGCCTCTAACTTTACTTGGCGAATGCCGAAAGTCGTGGTATAAGTGTCCTTAAGCGTACTACCCTCATAAATGCGCGACTCTGAAGTATAAAGGTTGGGCGTGTCTACCGTCCAAAACTGTGGATTTTCTACCACAAATTGCTGCGTATAATGCTGTGCTTTTGCACCCTCTGCCGAACAGCGATTTTGAGCCACGACACGACCTGTGGCATCTTTTATTTCAGTTACGAGGGTGTAGTTTTTCAACGATTTGCCAGCGGGCACCTCTAAGTCCGTTTTTTGCGAAATGCGTGCATAGTCACTACCTATCTCATCGGTTACCACTTGTGTGCCCCATACTGGCACATGCGCATCTTCGGTCACAATAAGGTGTACATTGCGATATATGCCTGCACCAGGATACCAACGCGAACTCTCGTTTTGATTTTCAAGGCGCACAGCTAATTCATTTTTTGCACCTTTCTTTAAGAATGGGGTTGCATCCACATAAAACGTATTATATCCGTAGGGCCAATACACAGCTTTCTCGCCATTGATATACACCTGTGCATGACTCATCGCACCATCAAACACCAAGGTGCAACGCTTGTTGTCCTTAAATTCGGGCACTTCAAAGGAAAGTCTATACCACCCCGTGCCCACAAAAGGCAAACCACCCGTACGGCCTGCATGTTCCATGGCTTGTGTTTGTCCATCTTGTGCAATAGCAGTGTTTTGTTTATCGTTATCTATGCTAAATGGTCCATATATAGCCCAATCGTGAGGCACGGTTACGTTTTTCCACTTTGCATCATTATAGTCAGCACGCGCAAACTGTGCATCGTCTAAACGCGTAAACTTCCATCCTTTTTCTAATTGACGTTCAGTGCGCTGCGCCATCACACTGAAAGGCATAGAAATAAGTGCAGCACAAAACAAACATCTAGTTAAGTGTTTCATATATACGTTTTTAGTAATTTTTATTTGCAGAAAGATTCCATCACCTTCGAGGGTTTACCATCTTTAGTAAAGGCTCCCATGTCGTAGGCACCCCAATTATCAAAGAAAGTAGTGTACGATTGTGGACGCCAACTGCCCCACACTTCGGGTTCCCAATAGAATACACCGCTACAAACATCTATTCCTAACGCCTTTGCCTTTGTCATAAAGTCGGTTGTAACCTGTGTTGCCAAAGCCTCATTTGCCTCGCTCTTTACACCAAACTCTGCCACAACCACGGGCACCTTATAAGTGTTGTGCACCTCTTTTATGTAGCTAATAGCTTGCGTATTCACGATCAATGGGTCTACTCCCTCTTGGTCTACTTGGGGATAATGCGAGAAAGCCACAGCATCGAACTTGCCACCCTTGGTTTTGAACTGTTGCAACCACCAACGGTTGTCGGCTGCCTTGCTTGCAGTGTTTAGGTGCAACATCACCTGAGCTTGGGGCAATACCGCCTTAGCAGCATTATAGCCCGAGTTATAAAGATTGACAAAGTTCGACCATCCTGTACTGATATCCCCTTTTTCGTTCCAAAGTTGTCCCATAGGGTGCAACATTCCGTTTCGAGTTTCATTACCTATTTGCACCCACTTGGGTGTAACACCAGCAGCCACCACGGCTTGCAATACGGTACGTGTATGCGTAGCCACTTGCTGGCTCAGTGCAGCTAAATCAAGGTTTTTCCAAGCCTCTGGCGTTTGCTGACGCGAAGGGTCAGCCCATAAGTCTGAATAATGAAAATCTATCATCACGTCCATTCCTGCCTCTTTAGCTGCCTTTGCTTTAGCCACTACATCGACAGTATTATTGAAATGACATGCCGCATTTTCAGGATTTACCCACACACGCAGTCGAATGGCATTGACACCCAATTCTTTCATCAGCACAGGGCAAGTACGTTCCTCGCCCGCTACATTATAAAAATGCTTACCATCTGCAGCCATTTCAGTATACCAACTGATGTCGGCTCCACGCACAAAGGAGGTTGTCACCTCGGTAGGTGTATTAGGAGGGGGAGTTGGATTGGGATTGGTTGAAGAAGGCTCAGGACTATCGCTGCCACAAGCTGCAAATGATATGGCAAATAGTGCCAATAACGAATAGATTTTCTTTTTCATGAATCTGTAGTTTCGGTTACGACAAAAATAGACATTATAAATTAAGTGTACAAAAGATTTTCCAAGAAAACCTTTATTTCAGCAAAACCTTTTTGATTTTTGAGTCTACGCGCACCACATAACACCCCATGGGCAATGCAATAGAAAGTTGTGCCACCTTACCTTGATAACAAATTCGTCCGTCTGCCGAAGCAATGCTAACTGCCACGGGATGAGCAGCCGACACATTTATTTTTCCGTTTTCAATGCTTACGCAATCTTCAGCACGTTGCAAATCGGTTACTCGGGCAGCAACACCATCGTCTACAAACATCTGCCAGTTTGTGCCATTTGCCACAAGTTGATAACCTTGTGGCACTGTGGTAGGTGCAGCACTTCCTATTCGCGTAATGAGTTTTCCCTTATGTCCAATAGCGTGACTCTCGTAATATGTTGAATGCACTGTTACTGTTACATCACTCTGAGAGTGAAGTCCCACAGCACGTCTCACAGCTATCATACGGTTAATAGCATCGCGATCTTTACCCACCCAATGTGGCCAAAACACACAGGGGATGCCTGGCGAAGATAGCAAAAAAGCATAGGCTGCCTGAATATTGCCCGTATACTTATTTCCATCGCGATAGGTATCGTGATTATCTACAAAAGTCACTGCATAACGATTGTAATTGTGGTGATGAATCATACCAGCTGGGCGCCATGTTGTCTTGTCTTCAATCCACGACATCTTGGAAAAGTTGTTCTTTGCCAAACCATTGTTCAATGCGGCGTATTTTGCAGGAAAGTCAAAAGCCATACTTTGTCGTCCCGTAGCCTCTATCCAAGTAGCCACAGGATCGTAACCACCATCCCAATATTCACCTACCGACACATAAGGTTGCGTAGCTTGGTTATAAATACCCACGTATTTACCATTAAAACCTTTGCAAAAGTCATAACGCCAACCATCATATCCCCACTCACCATGCAACCAATTAAGGTATGCCACAATGTCTTGCTGCACATACGCTGAAGTGTGGTCAAGGTCGCGTGCGCCATTCCAATTTTCACCTGTGTCTTTTGCCCCTTTAGCAGTGCCATACCAAGTGCCTGCCGACTTGTCCGTATTCATTTCATCATCGCGACAAATGTGGTCGGTAGTGAGTTGAAACGACCCATACGTGCCAAAATCATCGGTGGTAAAATTGCCCCAACCTGTGTTTCCTGCACGATGGTTCACCACTATGTCTGCTATCACTTTTACACCATTCTGATGAAGCGTAGCAATCAACGATTTCAAATTTTCTGCCGTGCCCCAACATGAGGTTTGGTTGTTCCACTGACGCGGATGGTAGCCCACATTACTGCCACCCACAGCTCCCCCACCCTCAGCACTTGCCGAAGGAGGCAACCATACTAACGTAAAGTTTTTACCAATCTCGTCAGCTTGTTCAGCAAGTTGTGTCCAACCTGTTTGCTTTTGCGAGTTCCAATAAAAACCTTGCAACATCACATCCTCACTCTCAGCGGGGGCTTGCGCAAACATCGAAGTCGACAACAGTGCTAATAATAATACCGTAAATTGTTTCATATTGCGTAACTTAATTAAATAGAAGGAGCCCCACCCCACAAGGGATGGAGCTCTTTACTTTTTTCTTACAAACTCAACGTAATTTAATTGTTCGCTGTAATGCTATAGTTCATGTCATAGAGGTCTACTTTGATGGTAAATGATGTAGCACCCGCGGGTTCTATCATATGCCAAGAATACTTGTCACCACCAATCACAAACTTACCTTGCACAGCTTCATCATCTTTAGTCGAAGCACAAAGGCAGTTGCCCTCGTTAGCCCAAACAAAGTTGCCATCTGCGCCAAAGCCCGACTCAGGAGCTATCTTAAACCAATGCCAATCACCATAAGCAGGCACGGTTACAGTATATACACCATCAGCCACTTTCGTCATGGGGTGACTCTTGTCTGTGCCCAACGCACCTATATAATAATAGGCAGTTTCAAACACAGGAGCAACGGGTTTTACCTTTACCTCAATGTTTTTGCTCACGCTCACACGGGCTTTCTTGTCAGCTGAAGTCCAAGCATAAACTGTAGTTTTAAGGTTGAGTGTACGCAACTCGGGGCGACGTCCAAATTCTTTGGTTACCACTGCAGTCAAATCAGCTGTTGCCACCTTACCCTCTGCGATTGATAATGGGGTGGTACTACCATCAGCAGCTACCACATCGAGTGCTAAAGAATCTATCACAAAGTTCTCTGGTTGATCTACTGAGATTTGTGCCAATTCTAAACTATCTGCCGTGACCGTAGCCAAATCTATGTCGGCACAAGGAGTTATGTTGAGCGTAATTTGCTGAGCATCCTCCTGTGGACTACTCTGTGGAGCCGACCAATCCGTATAATCTTCATCGCAAGCTGTCAAGCAAACCATTGCCATCAAGCCTAAAACAATTTTCTTAATCATAACCATCTTTATTTTAAGTACTAAGTAATACATTCTAATTGAAACGATTAACATTACACTGAAAAAGGAATCTTAAGCATTCCCATTAGAATGTAATACCTTAATACTTACTACTCTTTATTCTTTAATAAGTCGGAATGCGCCTGTAATGTCGTTTACATTAACCAAATAATCTGCCTCGGTCTTCACAAAGATGTTTCCACCGCCACTCTTAGCACCAACGCCATAGTAGCCCGACTTACAACTGGGCGTTTCGTCATACTTACTACCAATTTCCATTGCCCAATTATTGGCTTGGAATTTGAATTCGGTAGCAGCTGGCAAATGTATGTGCGTATACCAATCGTGATTGTTAGCACCTACTGCACTGTTTACAGGAGTCATTGCCACACCATCGCCCCAATTATTGAAGCTACCATTCAAGTAAACTTGGTCGTAAGTAGTGGCATCGTCTGTCTTGGTGATGCTAATGCCACTCGCATTGCCCTCAGCCACTTGTTTGGTATCAATCGAAATCGTATAAACACCATTCTCTGTAGCCGAAATATTAGCAGCTCCACCATCGTTAATAACGAATTCGCCAAATGATGCACCTTGACCTATCTGTGTAGCCCAATTATCGGTGAGCGAACCACGGAGTTTAAATTCTGTGCCTGCAGGCAAGAAACCTGTCCACGACACTGTGCCATAGCCCGTATCTTCGTTATAGCTATCGCCTGTGAGATAGAGCGGGAGCATACCTGTCATCAAGTCGCCACCCCAGCCACCTTCGCCGAAGCAACCACCAATGAGATACCATGTAACGGGTTCTGCCACTTCCATACGTTGATAATAAGGCACATAAGTCAACTTCACAATGTTCGAATATACCTTAGGCGTAGAAGTTGTTTGTGCACTCAGGCGATAATAAACATTGACCTTTTCAGGCACATCAGCAGCACTGCTTACGCCTAATTCGCGAAGCAAGAGCAAGTCTACATCGGCAGCGCCTAATTTATACTCGCACTTTGTTTTGCCTTCGTCGTATTCTTTAATGTTAGCATTTTCGGCAAACTTCAATGAGCCATCTGCTGCGGTTACCACCTCAGAGCCATCCTTGCTTACCACATACTGCAACTTGTAGTTCGTAACCAACGGCATACCGCCATAGTCGGGTTGGCTCCAAGTAAAGGCTATTGAATCGGTTGTATTTTTCAAGTCATAGGCATTGCCCGCCAAAGCTGGTGTGTTGAGCGTGAAACTCTCGGGCATGTGCAACACGGGGTTCGAGTCGTTATCGTCGACACACGAGGCGAGGGTCAGTCCCAAGCCCATTCCCAATGCTGCTGTTGACAATATCTTATATAGTTTCATAATGCGTGTGATTAAGAAGTTTACTTTAAAAGTTGAATGGTTTAAAAGTTGAAGGTAAGGCAGTTTGTTTATAAAACACTTACCTTCCCCCAATTTTCTTTACCAATTATCCTTGTAAACTTTAATTATACCCTTCGTTTTGCTTCAAATTAGGATTGTTGCTGAGGTCGGTTTGCGGAATGGCAAATACTTTTCGGTAAGAAGAGAAAGAAGTACCATTGGCCTCGCCTCCCATATATTCCCACTTGTAGTCTGACTGACCTGCAAACTTATTAAAGCGGATAAGGTCTGAGCGACGGCGACCTTCAAACCAGAACTCACGTGCCCATTCTGCACAGATATCATCGAGCGTAGCATAGCTAAAAGGAGTAGCATGTGCACGATTACGCAACTCATTGAGTTTGCTATCTGCATCTGAATTCGGACCATTTTTGCGTACCGAAGCTTCAGCATAAATCAAGTAAGCCTCAGCCATACGCATCAAAGGCAGGTCGGTGTCCACATAGTCAACTGCCGAAGTTGTACCTCCATCTGAGCGCACATTACGGAACTTCACACTGGTAAAGCATTTGCTTAAATCGTCCACCTCTGTCAGATATTTGCTATAGCCTTTTGAATAGAACAAAGCACGGTCGTCGTTAGCAGCAGCTGTCATGGTAGCAATACTACCCGTTTCGGGAGCATCAGCACCATTAAAGAACTGATCTACCAACTTACCCTTTACTTGCAAGCACTTACCCCAACTGAGGTTTGTACCCGATGGCACGTCTGTGTCCATAGCGTTATCGTTAGCATACGAACCCAAAATTAGCAACTGTGTGCCACCATCTGTTTTGGTGGTAATACCATCTTGCAACACGGGCAGAATGTCCTCATACTGTGCACCATTGCTATTGTTATCAGCCAAGAAGAGCATCTGATAAGCACTATACTTCTCGCCCGTTGTAGGATTGGTAGCTCCCGTAAGGTTCAAGTGATAGTAACCATTGTTCAGCACCTTGTTAGCATACGCCATGGCATCGTCGTTGCGTTCTTGTCCTGTATACACCTCTGCATTCAAATAGAGGCGTGAGAGCAACAACCACACAGCCACCTTGTCGGCACGTCCATAAGTGTTTTTGCCAGGTTCAGCCATTTGGTTTTCGATGGCAAGCAATTCTGATTCTACAAAATCGAACAACTGCTTACGATTATAGTATACGGCATTCTCCGACGATACCGAAGTACAGAACGGACCTGCGCCAAACACATCGAGCACCGAGGCATAGTTATAGGCACGAATAAAGCGAGCCTCTGCCAGTCGCATGGGGTCTTTGCCAATGTCGTTGATATAAGAGTTGCACAATGTGATGTCGAAATAGAGACGATAATATAATCCCAAGGCAAAAGCATTGCTTGCTGTGTAGTTATTGTACATCAACTCTTGCACACCACCATCATTGCCCGACCATGTCCAAGCAGCCTCATCGCTGGTAAACTCGTTCAAGTACCATTGCATGCGGAAGTACTGTGTACTACCCTCATCGCTCATCACACTCGAGGGAATATCGGGTTTACCCGCATTGCCCTGCTGACCTGTAAGGCTGAATGTTGCATATAGCTTATTAAACAATGCATCGTCGTTAGCCACCTGCGTTTGCTGCGGGTTGATAGGCGTCACGTCTAAGTCGCCCACACACGATGTGAGGGTTAAGCCACAAGCACAAGCCATCAGCGCAGCATAATTCTTTATATTGAGTTTCATTGTAGTAGCAGTTTTTAGAAGTTAAGGCTTACGCCCAAAATACCTGTGAAGGGACGTGGATATACGTTGTTATCATATCCACCGTCAATTTCAGGATCCAATCCCTTATACTTGGTAATGGTGAACACATTCTGTGCCGTAGCATACACACGGCCATTGATTTTGCTCTTACCAATGTGGTTAAATGAGTAGCCCAGCGTGATGTTATCGAGCTTCAAGAACGAGGCATTCTGAATAAAGTAGTCTGAGCAAGAAGCATTGGCGCTTGAGCTTGTCCAGTCTTTAGCCAACTCATTCTTAAATGTGTTATGCCAAGTGTTGCCCGAGTAAATACGGCTCATACCTGTGTTCATGTTGTCGCCTGCTTCTACACCATTATAGGCATAGTTGTTCAAGCTTGCGCGGAAACCTAAACCGAGGTCCCAATTTTTATAGGTCAACTTTGTGCTGAGACCCATAGTCACATCGGGGTCTGACTTCTTATAGAAGTAGCGGTCTTTATAGTCTATTATACCATCGGCATTGCGGTCTACAAACTCACCAAAACGGGGTTGTCCGTTTTCATCGTATACTTGCTGGAATACGTAGAAGGCGCTTGTTGCCTGTCCTTCCTTCCAAGCCTTAATCATGTTGTCGGCTGTTGCCTTACCACCTGTACAATAGGCATTGGGGATGTAATAGTCGGGACCTTGCGAAGCTATCAATTCGTCAATCTCATTCTTGTTCCAACCTACGTTGTACGATACCTCCCAACCCCAATTACGGGTTTGCACGGGGCGAACAGTCAACATGGCTTCTACACCTGTGTTGTGCAACGAACCGATGTTGCAAAGCACGCTACTGCTGAAGTTTGAACCCACTGCTACAAAACCTGTATTAAGCAAATCGGTGGTCTTGCGATAATACCAATCGAGGTTTGCTACTACGCGGTTGTTCCAAAAACCGAGGTCTACACCTACGTTATAGGTAGTAGTCTTTTCCCAAGTCAACTCTTTGTTGTAAGCCTCAGGACGATAAGTTGAGCCATCACCCACAATGGGATAGAAGGCACCTGCCTGATTTTGTGTGTAGTTTGGCATATACACGTAGTCGCCATAGCCATGTTCTTGCTGACCTGTAACACCCCAACCCAAACGGAGTTTAAGGTCGGTCACATTCTTTGCATTCTTCAAGAACTTTTCTTCCTTAAGTTTCCAAGCAAACGCGGCTGCAGGGAAGAGGCCCCAACGCTGATCTTTTACAAAGCGCGAAGAACCATCGTCACGCAACGTGAAAGTTATAAGGTAGCGGTTGAGCAAGTTATAGTTGAAACGACCAAAGAAGCTCACCAAGTAATATTCTGTTTTAAACAGACTATTCTTTTCGGCAAAATAGTTGGCATTGGTCAACTCTCCCGGATGGGTCAAGTGTGTTGACGGATAGTAAACGGGATAGCTATAATCTGTTTTGCGGTGGAAGTGTTGCCACTCATAACCCACCATCGCATCGAGATGGTGAATCTTGCCAAAGTCCTTCGCATACTGTGCATACATGTTGAGCGAGAGGTTGTATTTGTCCGATTCGTTCCAACCCTTGCTACCATAATACATGTTGTTATAATCAGTAGGCAGACAAACCTTTTCGCTACGTCCGTGTGCCACTTCCATACCACCATTCACGTGCAAACGCAAGTCTTCAAAACCATGCACCTTGTAGTCTAACTCCAAGTTTCCTTGCAACGAACGGCTCTTACCAATGTTCTCTTCTTGCATCAAAGTAGCCACAGGGTTAGCCACTGCCAATTTGTTTTGTGTATGTGTCCATTGGCTGTCGCCATAGTCTGCTGTAGCGGGCCATTGCCAAAAACCGCCATATTCTTTTCCCTCGTCGCGATCGTCATACACGGGCTTTGTGGGGTCCATGCCCAATGTCTGACCTATGGCATCGGTGTTGGCATACGATGCACGCGAATACATAAACTTACCGTTTAAGTTCACCGACAAATGGTCTTGCAAGAAGGTTGGCGATACATTAAAGCTACCTGTGTAACGACTAAAGTCTGAGGTCTTGAGTGTACCCTTTTGATTGGTATAACCAAAGCTTACGCGATAGGGCATGTTCTTCATACCTCCACTCAATGTAACATTATGGTCGGTCGAAACGGCAGTGCGATAAATTTCCTTTTGCCAATCGGTGTCGGCAAAGAGGTGCTGACCTGCCTTGTTCCAATAACCCAATGAGTTGTAATATTCTGAAGCCTCCCAAGCGGCATCATCTGTCAAACCTGTGCGACGACGAATCAAGTCAATAAACTCTGCGGCATTGAGCACGTCCATATACTTGGTATTGGTGCTCACCGAAACATTGCCATTGTACGAAACGTGCGGACGGGTGTTTTTGTGTCCCTTCTTTGTGGTGATGATGATGACACCATTCGACGCACGCGAACCATAAATGGCTGTTGCCGAAGCATCTTTCAACACGGTGAAGGTTTCAATATCGTTCGGGTTCACAAGAGATAGCGCGTTGGGCGAACCTTCAATACCATCGTTATCCATTGCCAAACCATCAATCACAATCAACGGGTCGTTCTTAGCGTTCAATGATGATCCACCACGAATACGAATCGTAGCACTACCGCCAGGAGCACCACTGTTGCTCACCACGTTTACACCTGCCACCTTACCCTGAATCATGTCTTGGGCTGAAGTTTGCAAACCGTGGTTTTTCTCATCGGGCTTAATGGCTGTTACCGAACCAGTAAGGTCGTTTTTCTTTGCCACACCATAGCCAATTACTACCGCCTCGTTGAGTGTAGAATTGTCCTCAAGTGTAATCACCAAAGTGCCATCTGCCTTGATGATGACGGGTTTATAACCTATATAAGCCACGCGGAGGGTTGCCCCAGGTTTTACATTGAGTTTAAAGTTACCGTTTGCATCGGTCTGTGTCATGGTCTTCGTTCCGGGAACCGTCACTGTGGCATAAGCCACCGACTCACCCGTCGTGTCCTGCACATGTCCGCTCACCGTGAGTCCCTGAGCTAATGCTCCGAATGGTAAGCTTGCTCCTGCCAACATCAGTGACAACAGCTTGGTGTTAAGAGTCTTCTTGTTCATGATATGAAGAAGTTTTGGGTTTAAGTTTCATAAAAGGATAATGAATAAGCGTGTAAATAAGCATTCATCCTTATTTTAAACACCTATGGTTTCATTTTTTCTCCACCATGCTAATGGCAAAACCGCCACCACTTGCAGCGTGGAGTTTCAAGATAGATTTGCTAGTCACCGTTTTACGAGTAATGGTGTAAGCTTTGGGGTTCTTGTCCCACGAGGCATTCTTTGCATCGGCATAAATCGTTGCTGTATATTTTTTGCCTGGTGTCAAGAAGTCGAGTTTCAAGTTTGCAGTATGTCCGTTTTCGTCGGCAGTGCAACCTACAAACCAATTTTCAGAATGCTTGTCCTTGCGGGCAATGGTCACGTAGTCGCCTGGTTCGGCTTCAAGATACACGCTCTTTTGCCAATCTACGGGCACATCCTTAATGAATTGGAAGGCGTCCATGTGCTCTTTGTAATGTTCGGGCACATCAGCTGCCATCTGCAAGGGACTGTACATAGTTACATACAATGCTAATTGTCTTGCCAATGTAGTGCGCACACGACTGGTGTTCGACGGATTCATCTTTGAGCAATCGGTTTCAAAGATACCCGGTGTGTAGTCCATCGGACCACCTATTTGACGTGTAAAGGGCAATATGGTGGTGTGGTCTACGGCATTGCCACCAAACGACTCATACTCTGTGCCTCGTGCACTCTCGTTGGCAATGAGGTTCGGATAAGTACGACAAATACCTGTGGGGCGTGTTGCCTCGTGGGCATTCACCATAATTTTGTAATCGGCTGCCTTCTTCACGCAATAAAGGTAGTGATTGTTCATCCACTGACCGTAGTGATGTTCGCCACGTGGCACAATGTTGCCTACATAACCACTCTTCACTGCGTTATAACCATTGTCTACCATAAACTGATAGGCCTTGTCTAAATGGCGCTCGTAATTACGTGCCGAAGCCGAGGTTTCGTGGTGCATAATCATCTTCACGCCCTTCGAAGCTGCATACTGGTGAATGGCTTTTACGTCGAAATCGGGATAAGGAGTTACAAAGTCGAATACGTAGTCTTTTTCATGTCCAAACCAATCTTCCCAACCTATGTTCCAACCTTCTACAAGCACGGCATCAAAGCCATTTTCGGCAGCGAAGTCTATGTAGCGCTTCACGTTCTCGGTGTTGGCTGAGTGTGTGCCATTGGGCTTTGCATGTGCATAGTCTGTTTCGCCCAACTTCACTGTGCTAAAGTCGTTGGTATATGCCCAAGTGCCTTTGTTGGTAATCATGTCCCACCAAATGCCAATATATTTTGTGGGCTTAATCCATGAGGTATCTTTGATTTTGCAAGGCTCGTTCAAGTTGAGCGTCATGCGCGATGCCAAGATGTCTGCCCCACTCTCGCCTGCTATAATGGTGCGCCAAGGCGAGGTGCAAGGTGCTTGCAAATAGCCTTTATCGCCTCGTGCATCGGGTGTAAGCCAACTTTCAAAGGTTTGTGTGGCATTGTCGTAGTTCAGGTGCATGGTCGAATAGTCTATGCAAGCTGCCTCATGCAGGTTAATGTAAAGACCATCTGCCGACTTCATCATCAATGCTGTTTGAACGCCTCCCTCCCAAATAGGGGTTTGCGATGAGTTTTGTGTCACAGCGCTCTTCATCAAACCACGAATCTCACTCAACTTGCTCGTCATGGTTTCATATTCTTGCGTGTCATAGTCACCAGGAATCCACCAAGCGGTGTGGTCGCCTGCCATGGCAAATTGGCTGTGCTCTTCTTTTATGGTGAAGTAAGTAAGATTCTTCTGTGCAGGAAATTCATAACGGAAGCCCAAACCTTCATCAAACATGCGGAAACGAATTTTTATTTCACGCTCATTTTTGGGCTGCGACAATGTGACGCACAATTCGTTATAATGATTGCGAATGCTGCTTTCCTCGCCCCACACGGGTTGCCACGTTTCGTCAAAGGTGGTTGTGGTGTGTGTTTTTTCTACAAAACCTGTCATCAAGTCGGCTTTCTGTGCCAACTTCGAGGCATCGGCACGCGTTTTAAACTCAAAGTCTTGTGCCTTGTTGGGGTCTTCTTGTTTCAGTTCTATGCCTAAATGCGAGGGTTTTATGATGTCGCGACCTTTATATTTTAACCAATAGGTGGGGCGACCTTGCGCATCAAGCGAAAAATTCATCGTGAAATTTCCGTTAGGCGATTGCAAATCTTGCGCTGCTGCTGTCATCGACAAACAGGCAAGCGTAAAACTGAGCATTACTTTTTTCATTGTGCGTATATTATGATAGTTGTTTACCCGTTGGCGGAATTAATTTAAGTTGATAAATATGAGTAAAAAGTTGCACA
>UQQN01000027.1 GCA_900543155.1 uncultured Prevotella sp. | reverse complement strand
TTACAAATCTTTCTTCTTCTCAAAAACTTAAAATTTCCACCAAGGTTTCTTCTTGGGCGCGGGGCTATGCTCTTGTTGTTGCTTTAAATATTGGTCGTAGTTGATGCGTTTAGATATGAGTTGGTAAATCACACTCCAATCTACAATTCCCCCCACATTTCTATCGTCAATAAAAACGTGAGCTTTAATCTTTCGGCTATAGTTAGCAGTGCCTTGATGGTTGCTTGCGTCCTCATCTAAGTCAGCATTTACAGCATAGAATCTTACACCGCGTTCTTCGCACCATTTCACAGCCTCGTCAAGAAGTTCGCCTTCGCGTACACTCCATAAAATGAGCTTATGACCATCTTGCATCAGTTGTCGCAAACAAGCCGTGGCAAAAGGTCTTTCCTTGCCAATGGCAGGGTATTTATGTTCGACGATAGTTCCGTCAAAGTCTACTGCAATAATCATTCAGATTTTTTAAACTTTGGGAGTTATAGGGTGGGAGGCTTGCATAAAGCTTGCTCCCCCACCTTTATTTATTATTTCTTACTATACTCTTCAGCCAATTTGAGCAAATATTGACCATATTGATTCTTTGCCATGGGCAAGGCTTGCTCTTTTACTTTTTCGGGCGAAATCCATCCGTTGCGCAATCCGATACCTTCAAGGCAAGCAACCTTTAATCCGGTACGTTTTTCGATAACCTCGATGAAGGTTGAAGCTTCGCTTAAGCTATCGTGTGTACCCGTGTCGAGCCATGCAAAACCAATGCCAAGTGTTTGTACCATGAGTTCCTTGTCGTCTAAGAAACGTTGGTTGACGGTTGTAATTTCGAGTTCACCACGTGCAGAGGGCTTAATGTTTTTAGCCACTTCCACCACCTTGTTCGGATAGAAATACAATCCTACCACCGCATAGTTTGATTTAGGCACTTCGGGTTTTTCTTCAATGCTTACTGCACGACCTTCAGCGTCAAATTCCACAACACCATAGCGTTCGGGGTCGTTTACACGATACCCAAACACGGTAGCCATGTTTTCGTTTTCAGCCTTCTCAACTGCCTGACGCAACATGTGCGCAAAGTTGCTTCCGTGGAAGATATTATCGCCCAACACCAAGCACACCGAGTCATCGCCTATAAATTTCTCGCCAATCAAGAATGCTTGTGCCAATCCATCGGGCGAAGGTTGTACGGCATATTCAAAGTGTACGCCAAAGTCTGATCCATCGCCAAGCAAACGCTTAAAACTTGGCATATCTTGTGGTGTAGAGATAATCAGAATATCACGTATTCCCGCAAGCATCAACACCGAGATGGGGTAGTAAACCATCGGTTTATCGAAGATGGGAATGAGTTGTTTGCTTATTCCTTTGGTAATGGGGTAGAGGCGTGTGCCACTACCACCTGCTAATACGATTCCTTTCATGTGTAATGTATTGGGGTAGTAATTGCTTTGTATAAAAGCACTACATCCGTTTGTTTTTTTGTGAAACAAGGTTACACCTTGCTCTATGCAAAGGTAATGCTTTTTTAATTAAGTAACGCGCGAAAGTAGGTTTTATTTTGTGAAATGCGTAAATAGGTTTTGTCGTAAAGTAGAGGCTGCTTTGCTTATGGGCATCATATTCACATACTTTGCTATCTCGTTTAACCCTTAATAGCGTATTTTTTTGTAACAAGCATTCTTCTTTATCGGTGCACAAAATAGGACCATTTTTTTGTGCATGTAGAACCTCTAAAGAAATAACCAAGCATAAGAGATTTAGCCTCTCATACTTGGTTATCCAATTATTTAGGTTGCTTCTAAAAGAATTAGAACGCTACCTTGAATGTCTTGCCGTCTGCCACTACAACGTATGCACCATTGGGCAATGCAGTGTGCTTGGGTTGGAGTTTACCATCAGCGTTAAAGATGTCGTAGTTTGCGGCATTCTTCACTACAATGACATGGTTCACTACGCTTACTGAAACACCATTCACTTCGGCATTGTCAATACCAGTAGTGTTGTCCTTGCCAATTGTGCCGTTAGTCTTCAGTTCAGCCATTGTGGCAACCAAAGCTTCTACGTCGCTTGTAACCTCTTTCTTTGTTACATAAGGATAGTTCAACTCATCCTTAGCTTGGGTAATCGCAGCCTTCAAACCTGCTAATTGCTCTTCGTTCAATGTGCCTGAAGTAGCAAGCTTTTCTGCCTCTTCAATAGTTTCGTTCAACTTGTCGATGTCCTTGTCTGCAGGTAAAGCTACAAGACGGAAGTTGAAGTTATTCTTTACCAAAGCATTTGACACTGCAACACCATTACCAGCAGCATTTGCAGCTACAACACTCAAACTTGTGTTGCTAGCAGCCGAGGTTGTGTTACCTGCATGAATAGCGATTTCTGTGTCGAGTGTAAGCGCAGCGGTATTCATGAACAATATGAAGCTGTCAACACCTGTAGCGGGAACTTCGCTCACAGCCTTTAAGCTATTGCTGTTCAATACCACTTTTTTATCGTCGGCTTGGGGAAGTGTGATTGTAGTAACACCATTCTCGTTAGTTTGCACCTTCAAGCGCGAAGCTGCATAGGTGTAGTTAGCCGAGAGTGAAGCAAAACCATTTGCGTTGAACGAGAGAAATTTACCTTCGCTTGCATAGTTGTAAGCAGGGAATGAGCTGATTGCTTGCAAAGCATAGTAACCATCTACTGTAGCTTTTGTATAAGAGGGAGCTTCTGTGCGCACCAACTTTAGCTTAGTGCCCTTACCGCCCTTGTCTTGGAACACCAAGGTGTTGTTTACCTCGTTGTAGCCATAGCACTTTTCAGCGTTTTCAAAAGGTACCATATAGTAGAAACCACCTTCAACGGGCTCAAAAGTCCACTGTTGGTTCTTACCACCACTGGTTTGCCACTGAATTACCTGATTGCTAAATTTGCTGTGAGACTCTGCAGGGTTGTCAATGCACACATTACCCACAAAACTCTTAATTTGCCAATAGTTGCCTTTACGGATAATTTGCCAAATTTGTCCTTCCTCCATGTTGTCAATGGCGTCCATTGTCAGCACGCGGTCGTTGGCAGCCGAACCATTATTGCTCAAAGCTGTTTTACCATCTTCTGTGCAAATGCGGTAGTAAGCACCACTTTGAATGCCGTCGATAACAATCACGGGTTCAACATATTTTACCAACTTCACGCGTGTGTCGGTACCCTTGTCTTGGAAGGTGAATTTACCATCAGCGTCTAATGCATAGCATTTGTTAGCATTTTCAAAAGGAACCATGTAGTAGCTATCATCATCGGCAGCCACGAAACTCCACTTTTGGTTATTACCGCTACCACTATTCCACAACACCACTTGGTTTTCGAATTTGCCGTGGTTGGCAGATGGATTATCAATATTGAAGGCTCCCAAATCAGAAGTAATATTCCAATATTCACCATTTTGGTTGAATACCCACACTTGTCCTTGCTCTGTGTCGCTCAGCGCGTTCATGGTAAGTTTCACGTCATTGGCTGCTTTGCTGCCACACGAAAGGGCTTTAGTGCCGTCGAGCGAAACAATTTTATATTTTTGTCCGCTCACAATGTTGTCAGCTTGTGCTGTAAATACAAAAGCCAACAAGGCGATCATGCCTAATAATATCTTTTTCATAAAATGAATGTCCATTTAGTATTACTGCAAGTCAATGTAATCAGTTGGCATTGAGAAAGTTACGCCACGATGTTGCAAGTCGAGCATCAAGGGACGTGAACGCTTCAAGAAGCCTTTCCAAGAGCGGTTTTTCTGTGCACTCCAACCTGCTTCAGCAAGAATGAGTGAACGAGGATAGGCTTGATAAGAGATACGTTCGGGCGAGTTAATACATTCGCTCCAAAGCGTACCAGCTACACCAAAGAGGTTGTTCTTTTCGAACTCAGCACCCATATTCCATCCTGGGTCAAACTGATAAACAGTTTCAAAAGTACGTACGGGGCAACCCCAGTTAACCTCAGGCATGTCACCTGCAGCCATCGGGTAGTCGAAGTAGCAGTAGTCGCCAGGGCACATCATAATCTTGGCATTATTTCTTACAGCTGCGTCAACGGCAGGTTGGGTCAAACCATTACGCCAAGCAAATGTAACGCAACCTTCTTGAATTTCCTTAAAGTCGGTTTCGTACCAGAACATAGGCACCTTGTCGTACTTAGTGCGGAGTGTGTCAATAATGCGGTCGAACATATACTTCTGCAGTTTCCAGTTCTCTGAACGGTCTGTAGTGGTAATGCCGAGTTTCTTTTTCAATGCCTTGTCTTTTTCGCAGTTTGTCCAGCAGTCCAATGCAGGCATACCTGCTTCGTCACCACCTAAGTGGATGTATTTGCAAGGGAATATGTCGGCAATTTCGCGGAATACATTACCCAAGAATGTGTAGGTAAACTCATTACCCGGACAGAGCAATTCGTTAGACACACCACAAGTTAAACGAATGGGTACTTCTTTCGCACCACAAGTCAGTTCAGGATAAGCGTGTACGGCAGCTACTTCGTGACCTGGCATTTCAATTTCGGGTACTACCATTACGTGGTATTTTGCACAATATTCCACAAAATCCTTCATCTGTTCTTGGGTGTAGTAGCCCGAGATTGGGATTTGCATATCGTCCATACCCACACGCGAAGTACTCTTTTCAATCAGCAAGGGATACTTTTTGATTTCAATACGCCAAGCTTGGTCGTCTACCAAGTGCAAGTGCATACTGTTGAGTTTATAGCGAGCCATTTCGGGCACTAACTCCTTTAAGCGCTCATAGGGAATAAAGATACGGCAAGGGTCAACCATCAACTCTCTTACGTGTGTACGTGGTGTGTCTTCAATGTTGATGGCTGCTGTTTCGATGCAACGAGCTGAGGCTTGTTCGTCGATCATAAGTTGTTCCATAGTCATCAAACCATAGAACACGCCCGCAGCAGTCTTACCATTTATAATAACGCCATTTTCGTTGAGTTGAAGCGTATAAGCTTCGTCATCCTCAAGAGTTGAATCAATAGCTAAGGTAATCTTAGCTGTTCCATTGGTATTCAATGCGTTAATGCCTGCGCGGTCTTTTAAAATGCGCATTAAATGTTCCTTTTCGTTTGCCAAAGACTCAGGGCAGTCAATTTGTCCCACGTTGTACCAAACCAAAGCTTTTTCGCCTGTGGTTTGCATCTTCAAGGGGATGGGCACAAGGTTTTGTGCCGTAGCAGTTATAGCTGAAAACCCTGTGGCAAAAAGCAGGGCTATAGAGAATATAAATTTTTTCATAGAAGAAATATTGAAAGTTCGGAAGTCGTTAGTTAAAAAATAACTTAAAACTTTACTTTATAGCTTCGACCGTTTACGCTAACCATATAAACGCCTTGTGTCGTGGGAGCAAACGAAACGTCGCCTTGTGCATAAGTAGCTTGCATAAGTTGGCCACCAGCGTTATAGATTTTTACGTTAGCGCCTTGTGGCAGATTTTTAACCCAAATAAGGTTACCTTCTACATTCACTTCAACCTTAGCCAAAGCCTCTGCAGTGTTTACAGCCGTAACGGCACTGATGTTGAAGTTTTTCCAAACCTCAGCTTCGCGATATTTAGCCTCGCTACCTTCGGGAACGAGTAATTGCACTTCACTGCAGTTGATGCCAGCAAAAGCGGTGGCGTCTACCTTCATGGGGTCGGCAGCATAAACAATAACTTTCTTCAAACCTGTGCAACCTGCAAAGGTAGCAGCTTGCACCTCTTTCAGTTCAGCGGGGAGTACCACCTTGCTCAAACCTGCACAACCCGCAAAGGCACCCTTACCTAAACTTACAATGCTACCAGGGATGGTTATAGCGCCCTTCAAACCACAGCAGTCCATAAAGGCTGCATCGCCCAATACTTGCAAAGCACGCGGCATGCTGATGCTTGTAAGGCTCTTGCAACCTGCAAAGGCAGAACCTCCAATGCGTGTAATCATGCGTCCCAAAGCTACTTCGCCAGTTAGGCTTTCACAGCCCGAGAAAGTGTTTGCACCAATCGACTGCAAATTGTCGTGTAACACTACACCCTCTAATTTCTTGCAGTTGGCAAAAATACCATCACGCAAAATCATCACGTTTTTAGGAATGGTCACCTCGCCCTTTATGCTTTCGCAACCTTCAAAGGCATACGAGCCAATGTTGTTGAGTTTGCTTGTGGCAGTAAAATAAATGCCGTCCAACATTTTGCATTGTGCAAAACTGCTTGCACCAATGTTTGTGGTGCTATTGGGGAAGTTGATTGTACCTTGCAACGAGTCGCAAGCAAAGAAGGCTTGCGAACCAATGGTTTGTAAGTTGTTAGGCAACGTAAGTTTGCGCAAGTTGTGGCGTGAGTGCAAAGCATTCTTGGGAATGTTTACACAGTTTGCCGAAGCGAGGTTCAGCGTTTCCATGTAATAGCACAGGTCGCGCAGTTGGCGAAAGTCGCTATTACCTGTGGTCGAAAGCGTACCTGTGAGGGTCACATTTACAACCTTAGCCTTCTCGTTGGCTGACTTTGAAGTAATGTTTCCTGTCGTAATGTTTTGTGCCCACAAGTTGGCGCAAGGGCTCATCATGTAGACACTAAAAAACAAAAGTGGTAACTTTTTATTCATAGATGGTAGTTTTAAAGGAATTATGGGACAAAGTTAATGTTTTATTTTTTAATATACCAATGTCAATGTGTTAATTTGCAAAGTTATTGCGAAGCAAGGTGTGTTGTCTTCCTCTAATGCCTTTCCACAAAATTTATTTGAATCTAAGTGACAAATGACCTAAAAAGTGACCCCAAAAGTGACCTTTTTAAAAATCGTAAAGCATTGATACTTAATGCGTTAGATGTGTATTTGACACGAAGGTCACTCGGTCACTGGTCACTTTTTATAATATCTATGTATTAATGCCTACTCATCAAGTTTTTGATTTAATATTAATGATAAATAATGATAAAATTGTGTAGATTATTTTGCGTATCTTAAAAAATCAGTTACTTGGGGGCTGTTGAAAATTCCGAAGGCATACCGATATCATACCGAAGGCATCCCGATGGTACACCGAATCAAAGGAATAATCTTTTTTTAACAAAAAAGCCGTGCTGCTATGTGCTGCACGGCTTTTAAAATATTGAGATATTAAATTACTTAGTCTGAGTAATGATAAGGGTGGTGATTGTGGTGGCTAACGAAGCCAACGAAATCCAAACAGAAGGCGTGTTGAATGTATTACCTACAGCCCTCGATTCACGTTTGCGCTTATCGTTAGGAGCAACATATACAATATCGTTCTGTTGTAAGTTATACACTGGCGACTTAAAGAAGTCTTTCGATGTCAAGTCTATGTAGTAAGTGTGGCTTTCGTTGCCTTCTTGACGAATCACCTTAATTTGTTTGCGCTGACCCGTAATGGTTAAGTCTCCAGCACGACCAATCGCTTCGAGAATCGTGATATTGTCACGTGTAATTTCTTGTTGACCAGGACGAGCTACTTCGCCCAATACTGTAACGTAGCGGTTGTAAGCAGCAACAGTTACCACAGCATCGTTCAACACACCATCGCGATATTTTGCTTGAATGCGTGCAGCAGCCTCTGAACGTGTCAATCCACCTACTTCAGTACGACCGATGCCAGGAAGATCTACATTTCCATTCTCATCGATGGTGTAGCGCATGTTATCGGCATTGCTTGTGCTCGAAGAGTTATTGCCCAATGTCAGGTTGTAACGTGCCGCAAGTTCGGGGGTTGCCGCACTTGTTACAGTTACGCCTATTTTATCGCCAGACACGAGTTTTAATGTCTTTATTTGCTGGGTTTGAATAATGGTGTCAGATGCAACATCTTGCATGTATTCAACGTCAGTCGGGGTCTTGCAAGAGGCTATGGCTAAGAGACCAAGGAGGAGTAAGACTAAATTCTTCTTCATTATATTCTGTTCTGATTAGAATGTGCGAATTTGTTGATATTGATTTGTTCTGTGCAAAGGTAGGAAAAAAAATTAATTATTAATAAGTAGGTGCTAAAAATTAATATGCTTATGTGCTATTTTGTGAATGTTCTTGCATTATGTTAACTTATTCACGGCTTGCACAAGGTGCTGCTGTCTGTGTAGTATGGTGCCCAACATTCGCATATATGGCACATAAGCAAATTTATAATTTACGAAAAATCCCACTCAAATCTTTCAATATCTTCTTCAATAAGCGGACTGCCCATTTGTACTTCAATAAACGTGAGTTCGGTAATGCCTTTAATGGCGTGGAAATGTCCTACGGGAATGTGTAACACATCACCGCTTTTTACATTGCGTTGTTCGCCATCAAGCACAAAGATGCCCTCACCATGTGTAATGGTCCACACTTCGGTGCGATGGTGGTGTACTTGATACGAAATATTTTTGCCTGCCTTCAGCGTGATAGATTTTGTGAGAGCCTGTGTGCCATTATCGTAGGTCACGTTGTCGAGAACGCGGTAGGTTCCCCAACGACGTTCCTCGTACATGGGACGTGTAATAAGTTGATTGGCTACATCTTTCACAACCTCCGATTTTTCTTTGCCACAAACCATAATTCCGTTAGGACTTGCAGCAACGACCACGTCTTTTAGTCCGTCGCAGAATACGGGTATACCCAACTCGTTCACAGCATGTGTGTTCTCGTTATGGTTGCCCATTAACACGTTGCCAATGTGTGTGCTTGGCAGTTTTGCGCACAGAGCATTCCATGTGCCTAAATCCTTCCATTGTCCTGCAAAGGGTACAACAGCTGCTGAGGTGGTTTTTTCTGCCACTTCAAGGTCGAAACTAGTTTTGGGCAGTGCGGTGTAGTTGTTTAATAATGCATCGAGCGTGCCCTCAACATTATAATTTTTGTTTACAAACTGCATGATATAACCCAAACGGAATGCGAAGACGCCGCCATTCCACAACGCACCTTGGGTTATAAGGGCTTCTGCAGTAGTTTTATCGGGCTTTTCTATAAAGTTTGCCACTTTAACAGCCTTGTCATCCTCGGGGTGAATGGGAATTTCAGGCACGATATAACCAAATTTATCGCTTGCGCTACGTGGTTGTACGCCCATCAGTACGAGGTCGGCCAAGCCGTCTTCTACAGCCTGAACCATGCTGCTAATAACGTGAAAATATCCTGGCTCTGTATATACATCGCAAGGCATTACCACTATGGTCTTGTCTGCGTGGCAATGTTTGGTTTGTTCCAAAAAAGTAGCCCCTAACGCGGTGGCAGGGAATGTGCCACGTCGTTCGGGTTCAATCACTATATTTACGTTTTCGCCCAGTTGGTTGATGATGCTATCGCGTTGTTGCATATTGGTGACCACCGTGATGTTTTCGGTGAGTTGCACCTCGCGTGCTTGACGAACGATGCGTTGAATCATCGATTCCATGCCGCCTTGAGGCGAGGCAAAAAGGGGCAAGAATTGTTTGCTACGGGCATCGTTGCCTAAGGGCCATAATGCCTTGCCTGAACCTCCTGAGAGTAGTATGAGTTGCATAAAAAGGATTTTGCTCGGTAAAATGATTTTTCAACCTTTAATTAAAGGATGGTTGCAAATGTACAAAAGTATTTTGTGATAAGCAAGTAAGTTTTGTATTGATAAAATAAAAACTAAAAAGAAGTGTAAGACGTTCACATCTCATCTTGCTTTCGTTCTGCTTTTGCTATGAATTTTCTATGAATTTGAAAGGTATCCGCTAATTCTTCGCTAATCTTCGCTTCATAAGCTAGATTTAGCGAAGAATAGCAAATTTACATCAAATTCAGTGCTAATATAGTACGGAGGCAGAGCGTGTTGGGTGTGATAAGAGATTCCCCGTTAGGAAAGGGCAAAATTCGATAAATGTCCTATTTGATTTTGTGAGTTCTTTGTCCACCATAGGGGGGATCCTTCTGTTAAAATAAAAACAGCTCACACCAAAGGCATGAGCTTGTTTTAAGGGAAGTTGTGAGAACTGCCCTAAAAGAGGTTTATTTACTTTTTATGACGATTGGCTCGGCGTTGTCTGATTTCAGCTTTCTTTTTAGCTGCGCCAGATCCGTGCAGTCCTGTAATGTAGGTCTTCTTTTTGGCCTTCGTCTTAATTTTGTTGTCGTTTGCCGTGTTTTTGGGCTTTGCCTTTTTAAAGGTGATGCCCACGGTCATGGCTTGCGTAATTTCGTCGTCGGAGGCTTTGCGCGTAGTCATAATGAATAGCGAATAGTTAATAATGATAGCTAATAGTAAACAAAGAACTAATGTTAATGAATTAATAATGAACAATGAATAGTTGTGTGCCTTGCATGAAGCAGGGGTGTTACATTATTCACTGTTCATTATTAAATATCAAAATTAGTGATGGAACAAACGGATGCCTGTGAATGCCATTGCCATTTGATACTTGTCGCAAGTAGAAATAACATGGTCGTCACGGACACTGCCACCAGCCTGAGCTACATATTGTACACCACTCTTGTGGGCACGCTCGATGTTATCGCCGAAGGGGAAGAATGCATCTGAACCCAAGCATACACCTGTGTTTTGTGCAATCCATGCCTTCTTTTCTTCGAGTGTAAGCACTTCGGGCTTTTCGGTGAAGAATTGTTGCCAAACGCCATCAGCAAGTACGTCATCGTGATCTTCTGAGATGTAAATGTCGATAGTGTTGTCGCGATCGGCACGACGAATTTTTTCTACCCAAGGCAAGTTCATTACTTTGGGGTGCTGACGCAACCACCAAATGTCTGCCTTGTTGCCTGCCAATCGGGTGCAGTGAATGCGGCTTTGTTGACCTGCGCCAATACCAATGGCTTGACCATCTTTTACGTAGCATACAGAGTTTGACTGTGTATACTTTAATGTGATGAGGGCAATTTTTAAGTCGCGCTTAGCTTCTTCGGTAAACTCCTTGTTTTCTGTAGGGATGTTTTCGAAGAGGTTATCGCCAGTAAGGTCGATTTCGTTACGACCTTGCTCGAAGGTAATGCCAAACACTTGCTTGTGTTCGATGGGGGCGGGACGATAGTTTTCGTCCATCTTCAAGATTACGTAAGTGCCCTTACGCTTGGCACGCAGAATTTCGAGTGCCTCGTCGGTGTAGTCGGGGGCAATGATACCATCGCTTACTTCACGCTTGATAAGAAGGGCTGTAGCCTTGTCGCAAGTGTGTGAAAGCGAGATAAAGTCTCCGTAAGATGACATACGGTCGGCACCACGTGCACGTGCATAGGCAGTAGCAATGGGTGTAAGGGGTTCGGTAATGTCGTCTACGAAATAAATCTTTTTCAGTGTGTCGCTCATGGGCAGACCCACAGCAGCACCTGCAGGCGAAACGTGCTTGAAAGATGCAGCAGCGGGAAGTCCTGTTGCTGCATAAAGTTCGCGTACGAGTTGCCAACCATTCAATGCATCAAGAAAGTTGATGTAACCAGGGCGACCGCCGAGTACTTCGATAGGCAGTTCGCCTTCTTCCATGTAGATGCGTGCGGGTTTTTGGTTGGGATTGCAACCATACTTCAAGGGTAACTCTTTCATTTTTTTGAGGAATATTTTAAGAGATTTTTTTGCGAGAGAGGGGAGGCTAGAAGTTATGCCTCAAGAATGCCTTGCGCGGTCCAATCGCTAATAAGTTTTTCAGCGTCGGCAAGTGCTTGTGTGCGTTCAACTTCGTAGTTTTGGCAAAGTAAGTCTGCCAATGTTTCAGCATTGAAGTCCTTGCCTTCGACAGCTTGCCATAATTCGGCAGCACTTTCGTTGAGCGCAATCATTTGGTTAAAGTCTACATTCTCGATGCTTGTGGCAATAATTACTTTTTCGCCACAGATATCGCGAAGTTCAAATCCGGATTTAATTTTCATTGTGATAGGGGATTGATTGAGATTTTTAGTTTGAGGAGGTTTCGGGGAATATAGTTAATGAAAATCCCCAACATTGGTGCTTCCTCTCACTTTAAAACAGCGAACCTATTTTTTAACAGCAAATATGCGGTAAGCTTTTAGCAAAACACGTCGCACAAAACTATTTGCGGGCCATAGCATGGAATAGATTCTCCATTTTAGTCCTGTAGTGAGGTCGGGAGTTGGGCGCCCTTTGCGATAGAAGGCAGTAATGATTCCCACCACATCAGTGTCAGCGCAATGTTCTACACCGTAGGGGTTTCCATCACCTCGCAAGGTGAGTTGATTGTCTGTGCGGTCTGCTACGCGGTGTAACACGTATATTTGTGGTTCAACTTCGGCTAAAACCACATCTCCTTTTTTAATGAGTTGTGGGGTAACTTGTTCTACCTTTACCACATCGCGCTCATTTTCAAGAAATGGACGCATGCTAAAGCCTTTCACTCTGAAAGTAGCGCTTTGACCATTGTCGATAGAGCGTTTTATTTCAGTAATTAAAATGTGGTTGGGTACTTGTAGAATACGCTTTTCCATATTACCATTTTCGATATCAGTGGTGCAGAATGCTTATTTAGCCACGGTTGCAGCAATGGTGTCGTGGCTGAGTTGTGCAGCTTCGGCATCGGGGCGACATTTAAGATAGAACACAGGTACGTGTGTAACAACTTTTTCTACGGTACGCGTAATATTTGTGTAAGAGGGCTTATCCCACATCATGGTTGAGCATGATGAGAGAATAGAGGCAAATGCCTGAAGTGGCGATTCGCGACAAATAATGTTTTCGGGGTGTTGCTCTAAGCGCACAAAGGCTGCAACGGGCATTTGTAAGTTTCGGTAGCAAGGAGTTTTGCCACTCCAAGGGGTGCCATAAACAATGGCGCCTTGGGGGGTGAAACGTACGGCAGGATTGTCATCGTTTAGTAAGTCGCTACCTGCAATGTGCTTCAGCCAAAGCTTAGAGTGTGTGCTTTTGCCCGTACCGCTTTTGCCTAAAAACAAGTGACCGCGTCCCTCGTTAATTGTTACGGAGGCATGCATAAGAATGGTGTCGTAATAGGCGGCAGCAAAGGCAAAGGCTATCATCATGGCATTGCCAATGCCAAAAAGTCGGTCAGACTGATTGCCAAATAATGAAACCTTGCATGCAGAGAAGTTTGCATTTGTCAGCATGGCGCAAGCTACATTGCCTTCGATTGTGCTGATGATGATTTTGTAGCCTTCGGCAGTGCGGAAAATTCCGTGATTGCTTCCACCACAATCAAATTGTCCGAGCTCTTCGCCAATGGGACAGGTGTCGATTGCTCCATCCTCTACAACCATGTTTAATGCAGGTTTTGCATCGGTTGGTGGAATATTGAAGGGAGCGTATGAGGGGAGGAGTTTCTTCAACTCGTTCGCGCTTTTGCCTTGAATGGTAAATATTATGTCGGCAACTTTAAAAAAGAGTGTTTCCATTGCTATTTTTATTGTTGGGCATCAGTCTGTTTTACGGGTTGTAGTGCAAAGTCTGTAATAGGAATTTCAATAAGGCGTACGTTGCCCTTGCGGTTGGCTGCACTGCGACGCAACTTAACGTAGCGCTTTTCGAGTTTCTCTTTCTTTGTATTGAAAACTACGGCACACATAAAGTGTCCGCCATATTTTTTTTCTAAATATTGTTTTAACTGCAAAGAGTAGCTGCTGCGCGATTGTAAGAACTTTGTCTTGGGCTCGAGCGCTATGTTGGGTAGGGCAGAGATTGCCGAAATGTAGGCTGTAGAGTCATTGAAGTTGGTGCCGTATGCAAAGACATAAATTGTGGATTTGGGTGTCTTGCCCTTGGCTTGTGCTACGTGTGTAGCAGAAAAGGCCAAAACCATTATGGCCATTATGAGTTTTATATACTGTTTCATATTGTAGCTTTTTGCTTGTTTAATACAATTTTATGCAGTGCAAAGTTAGTCAAATTTTATTGAATGTAAGAGAAGTGCTGGTGCTAAATTGTAAAAGAGTTAATGACCATGCAGCAATGAACGATTGCATAGACATGGTCATTCTAATAAATATTCTCAAAAAAAGAACATCTACAATGTGGTTAAAGATATTCTTTTAATACAGTTCCGATTTGTGCGTGGCGTAGCAAACTTAATGCTTTTTCTTTGATTTGTCTTACACGTTCGCGGCTAAGGTTAAGTCGGTTGCCAATTTCTTCTAATCCTAATTCGGGGGTATTAATGCCAAAATACATTTTTATAACTTCAGCTTCGCGTTCGGGCAATGCGTCGAGTGCACGATGAACTTCTTCTTTCATAGACTCTGAAATTAACGTGGAGTCTGTCACTTCATTGTCTTGGTTTGTCATTAAGTCGAGCAAACAACTGTCTTCATCTTCCACCAAAGGGGCGTCCATCGAAATATGGCGACCTGACGAAAAAACTACATTGTTCACTTTGTTGTCGTCAACCCCCAAAGCTTCTGCTACCTCGTCGGGCGAGGGGCGGCGTTCATTCTCTTGTATAAATTTATTGAAGAAACGATTGACTTTGCTCACATTGCCCACCTGATTGAGTGGGAGACGCACCAAACGACTATTCTCTGCCAATGCCTGCAAAATGCTCTGTCTAATCCACCATACGGCATACGAAATGAATTTAAAACCACGTGTTTCATCAAATTTACGTGCAGCCGTAATCAACCCGATATTTCCTTCGTTAATAAGGTCAATGAGTCCGATGCCCTGTCCCAAATATTGCTTGGCAACAGTCACGACAAAGCGTAAATTGGCTTTTACCAATTTTTCGAGGGCTTCATTGTCACCCTTGTGGATGCGTCGTGCAAGTTCAGTCTCTTCATCGGGACTAATCATTTCCTCCCTATTAATGTCTTGCAAATATCTTTCAATAGCTTCGCCACCACGTTCGGTAATGGTGACTGAAACTTTTAATTGTCTCATCGTATCAGTGGATTGTGGAGCATTCTTTTAGTTTTTGTGTGAAATGCTCCTTATGAATATAGGTGTAACATTTTGCTGAAAAAGCATGTTTGTTGCTTGCATTTATGTGTGTAAGCACATGTGTAAAGCATAGTTTTTAGCAAAAATCGCTCAAAAATATGTTATTCTATTGACTTGACCAAGGATTTTGAAGAATAAATGCTTAACTTCGCGCCAAATCAAACGCATTTCACAGAATGAAACACTTATTTTATAGCAAATGGAACATGAGTAACCGTTTTTCGGTGCTTGTTCTGATGCTTTCCATGATAGGGCTTTCTGCAATGGCACAGACGCATCGTTCGCGTGCAACAAGAGTGCAACATCTTTTGGTAAAGGAGCAACAGCCCACTCGTGCAGAATTGTTGAAAGACAGCGCTTGGATGAAGCTCGATTCGTTAGCACTGTTGAGTAGAAACTCCTCTGCAGTGACGACTAATAATGTATTAGACGACCCTTACTTTGCAATGGTAATGGGTAATCCTGCACTCTATCCTTTGGTTTCGAAACGTTTGTTTGTGCTTGCGCCCGACACGGTGTCGGCTACAGACTTTGCTGCTCAGACAAAAGGTTCTTATTTTTATCTGCATAATTTGCAAGGCTATACCGACCAAGCATTGGCTACTACTTGCTTGCAATATCCAGGTTACGCCCTTAATTTGAGTGGCGTAAATCATCGTGTGTCTGATAAAAAAGTAGAAAAACGTAAACCCGATCCGATACCCATGCCCATTATTCAGTCTCAAGATGAGGCTCCTATCACCGTGGGGAATGAGGGGGATTGGAATATTGTCACTACCAAACCCAATTTCTGGAATTTCAAGACGCACTTCTCTTTACAGTTTACGCAAAACTATGTGTCGGACAACTGGTATAAGGGAGGTGAAAGTCATAATGCACTTTTGGCAGAAACTATTTTAGAAGCTAATTTCAACAATCGTCAAAAAATCACTTTTGATAATAAGTTGGAAATGAAGCTTGGCTTTCAAACCACTCATAACGACGATTTGCATAAGTATAAAACGAACTCCGACTTGTTGCGTTTAACCAATAAATTGGGTTTGCGTGCTGTGAAGCATTGGTACTATACCGTGATGTTGCAAAGTTGGACGCAGTTTTATAAGGGGTATAAATCGAATGATGAAAGGGTGTATTCAGACTTTATGTCGCCCTTTGAATCGTTGCTCTCTGTCGGTATGGACTATCAGTATCGCACTAAGAACAACCGCTTTAACGTGAATGCTACACTCTCGCCCGTAGCGGTGAAGCTTAAGTATGTGGGTCGTCCTTCACTTGTCACTGCCTTTGGTTTGGACGAGGGTAAGCATGCTAAGTGGGAGTATGGTTCGAATATTACAGCAAACTACACTTGGAATATCGTTAAAAATGTGCAGTGGGTAGGTCGTATCTACTATTTTACAGACTATACTTCTACGCAGGTAGAGTGGGAAAATACTTTCAATCTCTCTATCAATCGCTATCTTTCGGCACGTGTGTTCCTTTATCCGCGTTTCGATGATAGTCGCAAACGTAAAGACGATCAGTCGAATTTTGAGTTTAACGAACTTCTTTCGTTGGGCTTAAAGGTAGATTTTTAAAAAAAATCGAACATTTGTTTGGTGTGGTAAAAATAAAAAACTATCTTTGCACACGCAAAAACGGAGGGAGGTCTTCTTGTTAAGGTCTTTTCTTTGTGAAAGCACCCACATGGGTAAGTGCTGCACGGTCAGCTCCCTGCCAATCCTCCAGGGCTTGACCGCAGCAAAGGTAACAGGTTGTAGCGACGCGATGTAGTTAGCTTACCCACCCCGCCTCTTTAGCTCAGTTGGCCAGAGCACGTGATTTGTAATCTCGGGGTCGTTGGTTCGAATCCGACAAGAGGCTCTCATTCAATAAATGCTCAGCCGAAATAGCTCAGTTGGTAGAGCAATTCATTCGTAATGAATAGGTCGCGGGTTCGAGTCCCGCTTTCGGCTCAAAAAAGCACTTGAAACTTAGTGTGATACACACAATGGTTTCAAGTGCTTTTTTGTGGTTGATATTTTGTGAAACAAGTGCGAGGCATTGTAATTTTAATTCGCAGTTTCTTTTATTCTTATATCGCTGTTTCTTTTATTTCTATAAAATGAATAATGGCTAACGTTTTTACGCGTTAGCCATTATTCGTTATACTTTTATTATTTTACGCCCGGTGTAATAATAAATGAGAAGCTGTGGTCGGCATAGGGGATGAGATATTTGGCAAGTGGCCATGCGCCCCAAGAGTCGATACAACCTAACCCCATTTGACGTTGTGCAATATGTACCACAGTGAACGGACGTGGTGTGAGGTCGCCAGAGTGCATTTGTTTGGCATCCTTAACAGGTCCGCCATCAAGGTCAGAGGTAAGGTAGTTTAGTGATGCCATTTCTAAAGGTTCGGGAGCAGTGAAAGTAATGCCCTCGTCGCTCGAGTCATTGTAAATGCTCCACCAACGTACGTCAGTTTTGTTGCCACTTTCTTGTGGACGGATATAGGAAGCGTATTGACTTGCTACACTTTGGTTGTAAATGCCCAAGAAGGTAGAAGTGTGACGATCCCAATAATTCTCGATTGGTCCACGTCCGTAGTAGTGAATGTGGTCGAAACCTTGTGGCATAACCAATGTCATACCAAATCTGGGTAGTACGGGTTTTGCCTTAGCCTGTGGATTCACTTTAAGTTGCTGCGTAACCATGAGTTGTCCCGTGGTATTGAGCGTGTAGGTGAGTGTAAGTGTGGCATCAACTGTAGGCATACTATAAGTAGCTACAACGCTGCGACAAATGCCCTGCACAGTGTCGGTGAGGCTTGTAAGCTTCATTTCGGGTTCGCGCCAAGTACCTAAAACTTTTTGTATAGAAGCACCATAGTCGTTGTCGGTGGGAGCACGCCAAAAGTCGGGTTTTAGTGAATAGCCTTCTTCGAACATAGGTTTGCCATCAATGTCCAAATAGTCAATCAAGCCTGTTTGCTTATTGATGGTCACTGCGGTGTTGTTTGCCGAGAGGGTTAAGCATGCCAACTGCTCTTCTTTTTCGACTAATGCAGGTTTCTTTTTCTTGCCAATTACGGCTGGCTTCATAAGTGTGGCATTTTGCGTGTCGATGAGTGTGGGGAAATGGTAGTTACTCAAAGAAAACTCTTGGCGAGCCACAACATGACCTGCTTCAACCAAAGGTTCGTTTTGCTTAAGGCGATAGTCGAGTTGTAACACATATTCGCCACTCTTTGCATTAAATTTTGGGAAGCCCTCTAACTCAACACTGCTGTGTGCTTGAGGCTTTACACTGATGTCAGCCACTGTGCCCGCAGCTTCTTGCTCGCCATTGCAAAGCAGTGTCCAGTTGAGCGACACATTGTCGAGCGAGGTAAAGAAGTTTTCGTTGTAAATATCAACAACGCCCTTTATGCTATCAGTCAGTGTCGTCCAAATGTTTTGGTAGTTATAGTCAACCTCGTCGACGTGTGGGTGAGCTACACGGTCGGGATTAAACAGACCATTGCAGTTAAAGTTATGGTCGGAGGCTGGGTAGCGACCATAGTCACCGCCATAGGTGTAGATTTCTTTACCTTGTTTATTCTTTCCGCGCAAGCCTTGGTCTACGAAGTCCCAAATAAAGCCACCTTGGAAGTGTGGATATTTGCGCACCAATTTCCAATATTCATCGAATGCACCTTCCGAGTTGCCCATGGCATGCGCATATTCACAGAGAATAAGTGGACGTGTAATGTCTTTGCGCTTGGCATAGTTTTCGCAGTAATCGTAGGGCAAGTACATCTCGCTGTAGATGTCGGTGCCACGTTCTTGCAATGCACGTTCATAGTGTATGGGGCGTGAGGGGTCGAAGGCTTTTACCATGTCGTATGCCTTTTCCATGTTCACACCATAGCCTGCTTCGTTGCCAAGACTCCAACTAATGATGCTGGGGTGGTTTTTAAGAATGTAGGTGTTGTTGCGGTTACGTTCAAGGTGCGTTTGTTCGTAGCGAGGAACTTTTGCCAATGATTTCTCGCCGTAACCCATTCCGTGCGACTCAATGTTAGCTTCAGCCATTACGTAGATGCCGTATTGGTCACAGAGGTCGTACCAACGTGGATCGTTAGGATAGTGGCAAGTGCGCACAGCATTGATGTTATGCTGTTTCATGAGTTGAATGTCTTGCAACATACGTTCGGTGCTCACTACGTATGCGCCATCAGGGTCCATTTCGTGACGGTTTACACCTTTTATAAGAACGGGTTGGCCATTTACAAGCAGTTGTGCATCTTTGATTTCAACTTTTCTGAAACCTACATTTTGTGCAATGCTCTCAATGAGTTTTGAACCCTCCATGAGGTCGATGCTCAATTTATAGAGGTTAGGCGTTTCGGCAGTCCATTTTAGTGGATTGTCAATGTGCCATTTCACAGTGGTTTCGTTGTTCAAACGCACGTTCTCGGTTTTTACCACCTTGCCAGCTTTGTCTTTCAGTGTGAGCACGGCGTTTTTACCCTTACATGCAATGCTGTTAAGCTTTATTGAGAGCACACCATTCACATAGTTGTCGGTGAGGTCGGGGGTAATGAAAACATCAGAGATGTGGCTTTGCGGACGTGCGTAAAGATATACCTCGCGTGCGATACCTGTAAGGCGCCAAAAGTCTTGGTCTTCAAAATAAGAACCATCGCACCAACGCATTACCTGCATGGCAATCAAATTTTTTTTGCCTGGGGTGAGGTAGGGGGTAAGATCAAATTCAGCAGCCGACTTAGAGTCTTCGCTATATCCCACGAATTTGCCATTTACCCAAACGCTTAGGTTTGATGTAGCTGAACCTACGTGAAGGTAGATTTTCTCGTTCTTCCAATTTTCAGGAATCACAATTTCTTTACGGTACGAACCTGTGTAGTTATTTTTTTCTTCTACGTAGGGAGGATTAGGTTCAAACTGCGTAGCCCAAGCATAGCCCACATTTTTATAGGTAGGGTCTCCGTGTCCGTTTAACTCAAAGAGTCCAGGTACGGGAAAATCTTCCCAAGTAGAGTCGTCAAAGTTCTTTTCATAGAACTTTGCGGGTGCATCGTTGTGGTTTTTAGCAAACTTGAATTTCCACTTACCTTCGAGCGAGAGGTATCGTGCCGATGTTTGCTTATTGCCTGCTGCAGCAAGATTTGTCGTTTCATAGGCAAAGAAGTCTGAACGTGGAACTTCAGTGCCAATGCGATTGGCTGCAGGGTCGAGCCAATAGGGTGTATGGCTCTTTTGTGCATAGCAAGCCATAATTGAAGCGGCTGCCATGGTTAGTAACACTGTTTTTCGCATAAGTATTGGTTTATTTTATAAAGTCTTTTTGAGTTTTCTGAGAATGCCTTTCTAATCAAATCAGAGAAGCAATTTTCAAAAATGCCTTTTATTGCTTTATTTGTTTAATCAATGCGTAAGCCTTATAAAGACCTAATTGTCCGGCTCTGCTTAAGTCAGCATAAGCCTTGTCTTTTTGGTCGAGTTTGGAGTAGAGCAATGCCCGGTTATAGTAAGCCTCGGGCAAGCGTTCGTCCAATTTAATGGCTTGTGTAAAAGCGTCGATAGCAGCTTGCACAGCATGTTTGCTTGCCAAGGCACACCCCATGTTATAAGCCACATACGCATTGGTCGGTGCCAACTTTTCAGCCGTTTTTAGTCCTGCCACCGCCATTTGCAAATAAGCATCGCGCATAGTGGCATCCGTGTTTGTGGCATTAGCCTTGCGCATCAACACATTGCTGCGTTGCATAAGGGCAATTACCGACGTAGAGTCTGTTTTAACCGCCTTATTTGCCTCGTTAAGTGCCGAAGTATAATCGTATTTAGCCAAGGCAATAGACGATTGGATGAGCAATCGTTCTAAAGCACTACAATGTTGCTCCGTGCGTTCATATTGTCGTGCATCGCTTTCAGCATTTTGTGCACTGCCTGTTTCAATATCTGCAGTGAGCACGTAAACTCTATACGATGTATTCACGTGCTTGTAGCGATTCATTTCAGCCATAAATCCAGCCGATCGGTATCCGTGTAACTGAATATTGGCAAAGGCTGGCGCATACATCGGTAGCAAGTCTGCTTCCACTTTCTCATTTTGCACCTTGCCATAGAAATTGCCAAACACATTGCGTGCAGTATCCACATTCTCCTGTACCAACTGTTGGTATTTGTCTAACTCGTGGTCAGAGCGTAGTCGCACCTTGGTGCGTTGCAACGGACGTGCACGACCAAAGGCTAAATCCAAGTTACGACGTGCCACTACCGTTTCGTCATTTTGTGCCCCACGTATGTCGCCCACCTTACGTCGTAGTTCAGCGCGTTGCAAGTAACCATACATAAAGTTGGGGTAAGCCTTAATCAGTTTGCTGTAGTCGGCAATCGCCCCTTTATAATTGCCCACCTGTTGTCGTAGTTGGGCACGGTTATAAAGTGCCAACGTGTTGTTAGGCTCTGTTTTAATCACAAAGTCAAAGTCCTCAATAGCGCGATTCAAATCCCCCACAAACGAGCGTAGCAACCCACGGTTATAGTGTGCCACAAAATGATTGGGTTGCAAGGCAATGGTTTGGTCGTAGTCATTGATAGCCAATCCAAATTTACCCAAAGCATGTCGAGCTTGTGCGCGGGCAATATAGAGTTCAAAGTCGTTGGGTAGGTAAAGAATGGCTTGCGTAAGACAGGAGTCTGCCACAGCATAATGCTCCTTGCCTAATTCGTAGCGTCCTTTAAAGCTCCAAGCAGTGCCTTCGCGTGGATTTTTGCTCAACAACTTGTCCACCCACTCCATAGCCTTCAGTGTGTCTTTTTGTTCAAGCAAACTTTGCGCCTTTACTAAATAGGTGCGGTAGTTATTGGGCCATTTTTTCAGAATAAATTCTAAGTCACTGTTTGCCTCCACATATTGTTTGAGTTGCATATAACACAAGGCACGGTTATAGCGCGAAGCCTGGTCATCGGGTTTCTCTTTTAGCGTTTGCGAATAGTCAGCAATAGCACCCTTAAAATCTTCGGTGTGTATGCGACACAGTCCGCGCAACTGATAAACCTCGGCAATAAAAGGGTTCAACTCAATGCTTTTGTTACAGTCAGTTTCAGCACCACGGTAGTCTTCGAGTGTAAATTTCGCGTAGGCCCTGTAATAATAGGGCGAAGCCAAATAAGGTTTACTCTCGATGGCTTGGTTAAAATAGTGAATGGCAGTAAGATAGTCGTCAACGCTTAGAGCATTGCGTCCCATATTCGTCACAGTTTCGGCATCAATCTGTGCCGACAGATGCAAGGGGCACAAGGCTAAAAAACATACTACGGCACAGAGGCTTGCCTTGAACTTAAGGCAAAACCTTTGTGCCGTAATATGTGATGTGAGTTTAAAAGACATTGTTTGAAGATTACTTCTGAGAAGATTACTTCTTAGGGCATTTCACTTTATAAGCGCAGCGGAATTTACCTTTCAGCATTTGGCTGAGTTTGCTGCGAATCATTTGTTTGCGAAGGGGTGAGATGCGGTCAATAAAGAGGTGACCATCTAAGTGGTCAAACTCATGCTGCATAACGCGAGCTAAGAAGCCTTCAACCCATTCATCGTGCTCGTTAAAGTCCTCGTCCAAGTATTTCACGTGGATACGTGTCGGACGACGTACAGGTTCGTTAATGCCAGGCAAACTCAAGCAACCTTCGTCCATTGATTTTGTTTCAGAGTCGTCAAACTCTAAAATTTGCGGATTGATATATGCCTTGTTAAAGCCTTCGTATTCGGGATAATCTTCTTTCAGCGGGTCGAGCGTAATTACTACCACGCGGATGGCTTTGCCAATTTGTGGAGCAGCCAAACCTACACCATCACTGTGGTACATGGTTTCGAACATATCAGCAATAAGTTGCTTCAGTTCGGGATAATCAGGGGTAATGTCTTGTGCTTCTTTACGAAGAACGGGCATACCATAAGTATAGATGGGGAGAATCATTTCTTTTTATTATGTTTTATGGAGAATGGAGGGGAAAAAACTTTCTGCAAGAAGTTACCAATTAGGCATAGGAGGCAAGTCGGGCATATCAGTTTGTGCCGAGTGTCCCTCCATGTAGTTTTGCAGAATGATGCAAGCGCTAATTTCATCCACCAATCCTTTATCGTTCTGTCGGCGTTTTTTGCTTATGCCACTATCAATAATGGCGCGATGAGCGAGTACCGAGGTAAAGCGCTCGTCGTAAAACTCAACAGGAATATTAGGCAAAGCCTTTTTAAGTTTGTCAGCAAATTTCAGCACACGTGCTTGATTTTCACTGGGCTCGCCATTGGGTTGTGTGGGCAGTCCCACTACGAACTTCTCCACTGGCTCGCGTCCCACATAGTCAATCAAGAATTTTAGCAAGTCTTGTGTGTCTACAGTGGTCAGTCCGTTGGCAATAATTTGTGCAGGGTCGGTTACTGCAATGCCCGTCCTTTTTTTTCCGTAGTCAATGGATAGGAGTCGCATAGTTAAATTTTATGGGTGAAAAGACATTTGCAAAAAGTTAGTTTAAAAAGTTAGAGGAAGTCAGAAGAAAGAATGCCTCGCAAATAAGGTAGTGGCAAACTTTCTTCTAACTTCTTCTTCTTCTTCTTGAAACTTCCTCTAACTTCCTTCTAACTTCCTCTAACTTCTTCTTTACTTAATCATCTCGCAACCCATGTAAGGCTGGAGTGCCTTAGGAATGCGGATGCCCTCAGGAGTTTGGAAGTCTTCGAGCAATGCAGCCACAATACGGGGCAATGCAAGTGCCGAACCATTAAGCGTGTGGCAGAGTTGAATCTTCTTATCAGCACCACGATAGCGGCATTGCAAACGATTAGCCTGATAAGTGTCGAAGTTCGAAACCGAGCTAACCTCTAACCAGCGCTTTTGAGCTTCGCTATAAACCTCAAAGTCGTAGCAGATAGAAGAAGTAAAGCTCATGTCGCCACCACAAAGACGCAAAATGCGGTAGGGCAATTCAAGCTTTTGCAACAAACCTTCCACGTGTGCCAACATCTCTTGGTGCGACTGTTCAGAGTGTTCGGGTGTGTCGATACGCACAATCTCAATCTTAGAGAACTCGTGCAAACGGTTCAAGCCACGCACATCCTTACCATAGCTACCAGCCTCGCGACGGAAACATTGTGTGTAAGCACAATTCTTAATAGGAAGTTGATCCTCGTTCAAAATCACGTCACGATAGATGTTTGTTACAGGCACCTCAGCAGTGGGGATAAGATAAAGGTCGTCAACCTCGCAGTGATACATCTGTCCTTCCTTATCGGGCAACTGACCTGTACCAAAACCCGAAGCAGCATTCACTACTGTAGGGGGCATAATTTCAGTGTAACCAGCCTTGCGAGCCTCGTCAAGGAAGAAGTTGATTAAGGCACGCTGCAAGCGAGCACCCATACCCACGTATACAGGGAAACCAGCACCCGAAATCTTTACACCTAAGTCAAAGTCGATGAGGTTATATTTCTTAGCCAATTCCCAGTGGGGGAGTGCATCCTTGGGCAAAACCGTGTCGTGACCACCTGTCTTCACCACCAAGTTGTCTTCAGCGCCAGTACCTTCGGGCACAATGTCGTAGGGCACGTTAGGGATAGTATAAAGCAAATTGCGCTTATCCTCATCCGCCTGCTTCATGATTTCCTCAAGTTCTTTGCTTCTCACCTTGATGTCGGCAACTTGTTTTTTAGCCTCTTCAGCCTCTTCTTTTTTGCCTTCTTTCATCAAGCCACCGATGCTCTTCGAGAGCACCTTTGCTTGAGCGTTGAGGCTATCGAGTTCGCCCTGAGCCTCTTTGCGCTTATTGTCGTAGGCAAGCACTTGGTCAATGGCCTCGCGTGCTCCCTTAAAATGTTTCTTCTCTAAACCGCGAATCACGGCTTCTTTGTCGTCAGTGATTTGTTTGATAGTAAGCATAGCTTTCTTTCTTATTTTCGTTGTTTGACCGCAAAAGTAGTAATTTTTTTGTGAATACTACGTGCTTTCACCGAAAAACTGGTTTTTAATCCATTTATCAGATTAGCAAAGGCAAGGTACGTCATTCACAGCATAAAACCAACCATGATTTTTAGCGAATTTCAAACATACTTTGCGCCCCATGCTAAGTTCTAAAAAACACTATTTAAACAACCCGTACAACTTGGCATCAATTTTATCCGTAATATTTCTGAATGCCTCCGTGTCCGATTCAAACTTTTGCGTGTCGCCATCCACAATAATCAGGTTGCCCTTATAGTTCTTAATCCACTCCTCATATCTGTCGTTCAAACCCTTCAGATAATCGATGCGAATAGTCTGTTCACATTCACGTCCGCGCTTGCCAATTTGGTTAATAAGATTAGGCACCGTCGAGCGAATATAAATCATCAAGTCGGGCAATTTAACAAGCGTCATCATCGTGTCGAACAAGTCAGAGTAATTGCTGAAGTCACGATCCGACATATACCCCTGTCCGTGCAAGTTAGGAGCAAAGATGCAAGCATCCTCAAAGATGGTGCGGTCTTGAATAATGTCCATGTCGCTTTGGCTGATTTCCACCACCTCTTTAAAGCGCTTGTTCAGAAAGTAAATCTGTAAATTAAACGACCATCTCGACATATCGTGATAAAAATCGTCAAGATAAGGATTATGTTCAACAGGTTCAAAACGGGGTGACCAGTTATATCGTTTTGCCAACATTTTTGTCAGCGTGGTCTTGCCACTGCCAATGTTACCGGCTATAGCTATATGCATTGTAGTTTCAGTTATTTAGTATGCGTAAGATGAATGGGTAAGATAGCGTCTATCTTGTCTGTAATAAATTGAAAGTCCTCAGGACGCGTTTTATAATCGAGTTCGTCCACATCAATCGTGAGCACTCTTCCTTTATATTTATTCAGAATAAAGTCCTCATACCTGTCGTTCAACCCCTGTAAATACTCAATGGGTATTTTTTGTTCACAAACACGTCCGCGCTTTTGGATGTTCTCTACAAGATGCGGAACAGAAGCCCTAAGATAAATCATCAGTTCGGGCTGTTTCACCTTTTCCACCATAATCTCGTAAAGTTCCATATAAGTCTCAAAGTCGCGATTACTCAAGTAACCCTGCTCATAGTTGTTTGCTGTGAACACAAAAACGCCTTCATCAAGCGTGCGGTCTTGAATCACGATATTTTCAGACTTAGAAAACTCTAACAAATCCTTAAAGCGTTCTTTCAAAAAAAACACTTCCATCGCAAACGACCACCTCTGCAAATCTTTATAGTAGTCCTCCATATACGGATTGTCCACTACCGCCTCATAGCGTGGTTCCCATTGGTAATGCGCTGCAAGCATTTCCGTCAGCGTTGTCTTACCGCAGCCAATATTTCCTGCAATTCCTATATACACTTGTCTATTTTTATTTTTACTTTTAATTTTTACTTTTAATATGGAATCCTTAATTAAAGTTTCGGATCTAGTTTCAAACGGGCTAAATTATCGTGCAAACCGAATGCAATCAAGCTTGCTTGAATTGCTGAGGTGCAGCC
>UQQN01000026.1 GCA_900543155.1 uncultured Prevotella sp. | reverse complement strand
GCAAAACATTAACAAACAAGTTATCTTTGCAACATGAAGAAATCAACGATATGGATTATTGCCTGCGTTATGGGTTTCTTATTTCTCGCCTTACTCTTTTTACAAGCAAAGTATTTTGAGGAGGTAATAAATATGCGTAAGGAGCAGTTTGATGAATCTGTGACACGCAGTTTATATCAAACGGCGAAGAATTTAGAATTAAACGAAACCAAACGCGGCTTAGAGGCCCAGTTCGATACACGGGCGAATAGTGGCAATGGTATAGGTGATTCTGCAAAGACTCAGAAGTCTACAACGCCGTTTGAAGAAAGAATGCGTTCGAATATTCCAGCAAATGTTCCAAAGGGGCTTTTTTTGGATAATCTAAATGCAAACTCCACAAGTGAAACTTTGCGCGACTCTGTTCGTCAGCGTTACATTTATCAACGCGCTTTGCTTAATGAAGTGGTTTATTCCATTTTATATAAGGCTAGTGAAAAACCTTTGGCAGAGCGAATTGATTTTAGGAAATTGGATAGTGACTTGCGAGCAGAATTACGTAGCAATGGTATAAACATTGATTATCATTTTTATGTAACAACATCAGATGGTCGTTGTGTGTATCGTTGTCCTGACTACTCATCGGAGGGAGATAGGTTTACGTATCGCCAAGTGCTTTATCCCAATGATCCTTCGGCACAAATGGGTTTACTCTATATTCACTTCCCTGATATTAAGAGTTTCCTATTTTCAAGTGTAAAGTTCATGATTCCTGCAATCATATTTACCTTGATGTTGTTAATCGTCTTTATTTTCACAATTTGGTCGATATTCAGACAAAAGAGGTTGACCGAGATAAAGAACGATTTTATTAACAACATGACGCATGAGTTAAAAACTCCGATTTCAACCATCTCACTCGCTGCGCAGATGCTTGGGGATGCTTCAGTAATGAAGAGTGAAACCATGTTTAAGCACATCTCGGGTGTGATAGTCGATGAAACCAAACGATTACGCTTCCAGGTAGAAAAGGTTTTACAGATGTCAATGTTTGACCGAAAGGCTGCTACCTTTAAACGCAAAGAGGTTGATGCCAATATATTGGTGCATGACACTGTTAATACATTCCGATTAAAGGTTGAAGCCTCTGGTGGTAAAATTGATGCTAACTTACAGGCAGATGATGCGATAGTCTTTGTTGACGAGATGCACTTTACCAATGTCATATTCAATTTAATGGATAATGCGGTGAAGTATAAATCTGACGAGCGTGACCTTCTTCTCACTGTTACTACTCGTAATGAGTCGGATGATAAGCTTGTCATTACGATTGCTGATAATGGTATTGGCATACGCAAAGAAGACCTCAAAAAGATTTTTGAAAAGTTCTATCGCGTACACACAGGCAATCGACACGATGTGAAGGGATTTGGTTTAGGTCTTGCTTACGTTCACAATGTGGTTAAGGCTCTTGGAGGCTCAATACACGCTGAAAGCGACTTTGGTAAAGGCACTAAATTTATCATCACACTCCCTTTGATGCGTTAAGCTATTAGGGGATTGTGTAATAACAAGACAAAATAAAAACAATTAAAATACAAAAGTTATGATTACTTCTGACGAAAAAATGAAAGTTCTTCTTTGCGAAGATGATGAGAATTTGGGTATGTTGCTCCGCGAATATCTCCAGGCAAAGGGTTACGATACAGAGCTTTGTCCTGATGGTGAAGCTGGCTACAAGGCATTTACTCAGAACAAGTACGACCTTTGCGTACTCGACGTGATGATGCCTAAGAAAGATGGCTTTAGCTTGGCACGCGACATCCGTCAAATCAACGAAGAAACTCCTATCGTGTTCCTTACTGCTAAGACTTTGAAGGAAGATATCCTCGAAGGTTTCCGTATTGGTGCTGACGACTATCTTACTAAGCCTTTCTCTATGGAGGAATTGACCTTCCGTATTGAAGCTATCTTGCGTCGTGTTCGTGGTAAGAAGAATCGCAATCGTACACACTACAAAATTGGTTCGTTCAACTTCGACACGCAGAAGCAAATACTTTCGCGTGGTGACCAGCAGACAAAGCTTACGACCAAGGAAAGCGAACTCCTTAGTCTGCTTTGTGTTCACGCCAACGAAATCTTGCAGCGTGACTTCGCTTTGAAGACTATTTGGATTGACGATAACTACTTCAACGCTCGTTCTATGGATGTTTACATCACCAAACTCCGTAAGCACCTTAAGGATGACGAGAATGTTGAAATCATCAATATACACGGTAAGGGTTACAAGTTGATTACTCCCGACCCTGAGGTATAACACGCACCAAGCAAAATTGGATTAGTATTTATTGAAGAGGGTATGCAGAAATCACCTGCATACCCTTTTTTGATTCAAAGTTTTGCGATGTGTAACATTCTTTTGTCCTGATAGAATGAATTGCAACTATGCTTCGTAGGTTTGTCATTTAGCATGTGGTGCTATATGGAAAAGTGGCATGAGTCCTCTCTATTATTTTTACAATGAAGCAAAATACCTGTTAATTCCGTGTAATCGTGCAATCTTTTATGGGATACACAATGCCAAACTGCAAGTTTTTTTGTATTTTTGCAAAGATAATGTGCGAAAAGAGCAGTTTGTAATTGTTCTTTTGTTCGCATTGAATTGTAAAAGAATTATCACATATATCGAATGAAAAGAAATTTCTTTATACTTACCCTCATATTGGTAGCTTTTGCTTCAATGTTTCAGGCGTGCAACGATGATGAAACTTATGCCGACAAGCGTAAGCGTGAAAATCGACAGATAAAGTCGTTTTTATCAAATGGCTGTTTGGTTAAGAGCGAGGATTCGCCTGAAGATACTTTGCTTTATGTTCCTGGAAATATCAAGGTTATTTCTGAAGCAGAGTTTAATCGCAATGATAGTACCACCAATGTCAATGAAAACGAGTATGTTTATTTTGCACGTACGGGTGTGTATATGCAGATTGTGAGCAAAGGTGTGGGTAAGAAAATGGAATCTGGCGACATTTGGCGTATAGTAACTCGTTATACGGAGTTTAATATAGCCAGTGACTCTATTCAGACTTCTAACAAAACCATTGGTACTGAAATGACTCCTGATGTGATGACTGTTTCGAACACGTCAGGCTCATTTACGGGTACATTTACGAGTGGTGTGATGTTTACTTCTTATACTTCGGCTGCTGTACCTCCAGCATGGCTTGCGCCTTTAACTTACATCAATATTGGTCGTTTGAATTCAGCAGATGCAGAGTTAGCTCATGTACGTTTGATTGTGCCTGGTTCGCAAGGTCAAGCTAATGCTTCGTCGAATGTATATCCTTGTTTTTACGATATCGTTTATCAACGTGGTCGTTAAAAACATCACATATATCATAAGGTTGGAAAAGCCGCTTTTTGAAAATCCGGTTCAAAGCGCTTTTTCAACCTTTTTCTTTTAATGGAGGTATCTTTATAATCAGAGTTCACCCATTAAAAAATGGGAGTGTTCCTATAAACCTTAAAAATCTAATACCTTATCGCATGAATCGTTTTTCTTTACTCATTATTGCATTTATATTTTCTGTGCATGCGGCTCATGCACAGATGCCTGAGCGTGCTTACATTACTTGGGACGACTTTGTGCAAGAATATATTGAGGAACAAGACGATGAAGAAGAACAGGAACCTCAATTTGATGCAGAGACCATAGCGTGGTTAGAACAGTTGTCTCAGTCACCTTATCAAATAAACCGAGTGGGTAGAAGTGAACTTTTACAACTTCCATTCCTTAACGAGATGCAAGTTGATTCACTTATAAGTTATCGTAATGCGAAACGTGGTATTTGGGCATTGGGCGAATTACAGCTAATTAAAGGTTTCGACTATTTTACTCGTCGTTACCTATCACTCTTTGTGCGTTGTGATTCAACTCTTCTTCCTACACCCCTTCAACTTGCGCAACAACGTGAAAGAAACCGAGTACTTCCTAAATTTGTGCAAGGAAAACATGAAATAGAAACAACTCTCTCTATCCCTCTTTATCAACGTGCAGGCTATCAAAAGCCTCAAGAACCTACTAATACGAACCATTATATAGGTAATTCTTTGCGTCATGTGGTGCGATATCGTTATAACTTTAAGCAGCAAGTGAAGTATGGATTTACTATGGAAAAAGATGCAGGAGAACCCGTTGGAAAGCAAGGTTTCTACCCTTATGATTACCTTTCGGCTTATGTATATATGCGTCCGCCGGGCAAACCTTGGAGTGTAGTAGTGGGCGATTACAATTTGCGTGGTGCGCGTGGTTTGCTTTTTGGCAATAGTTCTTTTGGCGCACGCTCGTTGCAACTTCAGCAGTTACGTCCTACACTTATCACTTTTAAGCCACACAGTTCAACCGAGGAAATTTATTTTTTTCGAGGGGCGGCAGCATCTTATAGTAGACACCAATTTTCGGCATTGCTCTTTGTTTCATATCGTAAACTAGATGCACGTTTTATAAAAAAAACAGATACGGTGCAATCTATGCCGTCTTCAGGTTTACATCGCACAATTTCAGAAATTGTGGCACGTCGTCAGCAAGGTTGTTTTACGGCGGGTACCAGTGTGGCATATTGCAAACCCCGTTGGCATATAGCTTTAAATGCCGATATCATACACTATCAGCATGTAGTTTATCCTCGCGTAAGCTATTACTCTACTTATTATTTCCGTGGAAAGACTACGGGTAATGTTTCTACAAACTATTACTTTCGTCGTCATAATTTTGTGATGCAAGGTGAAGTGGCTACTGATACACATTTTAATTTTGCCATCGACAATGCGCTTAGTTATCAATGGTCGCGCCATTGGCAAAGCTATGCACAACACCGACAATATTCGCCTCGTTTTGTAAGTATTTGGGGAAAAGGTGTTCAACAATTAGGACGTGTGGCTAACGAACAAGGCATAACTTTCGGTACACATTATAAGTCGCAATTACGTTTCGATGTAAATGCTTATATCGATCTGTTTCGTTTTCCGCATGCCACTTATGGTGCGAAAATGCAAAACTCTAATGGTTTAGAAGCTGTGATACAAGCTCAATGCAATGTGGGTTATGACAATCGCTTGTTATTGCGCTATGCTTTTAAAACCAGACAGTATACATTTACACACAAGAACCGTATTATAGCAGAATATCGTAACTTGCATCGTTTGCGTTTTTTGTATGCTATCAATCATCGTAGATATTGTGTATCAACTCAGTTTGATGGGGCTTGTACTTTCCGTCAAAGTGGTAAAATAGAGTGGGGAGGAATGTGCTCTGCACGAGCCAGTTACGTGCCTACAAGTCGTTGGCAGTTAAAGGGTTTTTATGCACTGTTCTTTACAGAAAGTAATGATACTCGCCTTTATGCCTATCAACCCCAATTACTTCATGCTTATTCATTCTTGTCGTTTGCTAATCATGGTACAAGTGCTGTGGTGCAAATAAGTTATAACATACTGAAGAATCTACAATGTTCTTTGCGTTGTCAGTCTATTTATTATTTTAATCTTGACCATATATCTTCACGCTTAGACCTTATAAAAAGTCCATTCAAAAACGATGTGTCTGTTCAAATAAGGTGGATGTTGTGATGTAAGAAGAAAACAGTACACATTAGTGGGAAGGTTGAGCAAAAAAACTCAAGTTGGCATTTATGCTCACAAAACACGTCACGACTTTTTATACAATAGGTTGAAGAAAACAAAAGCATGTGTAATTGTTGCTTGGAACTTTCTTCTATGGGCGATTATACAATATAAATTATACATTCTAAATTACAAAATCCACTAAGAGTCGTAAAAAACACCGATTCCATCGAAAAAAATAGGCGATATCGACTAAAATCCTTAACTTTGCATAAATTACGATGGTGTGCTCTGTAAACAACAGTGCACGACGTATAAAAGATAGATAATATTATACACACAAGATGTCTTCCGTAGACGTAATGTCGGTTGTACTTGCTACACGCGGAAGGTGATAAAACACTAAAATTTACTCATGGGTCTATTTAGTAACATTTTCTCAAAAAAAGAGAAGAAAGAAGTACTTGATGCTGGATTGGAAAAAACCAAGACCAGTTTCTTTGGCAAACTCACTCGTGCTATTGCTGGTAAAAGCAAGGTAGATGAGGAGGTGCTCGACCAACTTGAGGAGATTCTCATCACCTCTGACGTGGGCACCGACACAACTATCGACATTATTCGTCGCATAGAAGAACGTGTGGCACGCGATAAGTATGTAGGTACTGACGAATTGCATAGAATTCTTAAGGAAGAAATTGGTGCATTGCTTACACAAAGTGGTAATGACGATACCGAAGGCTTTGTAATTCCTAACGACCATAAACCTTATGTTATTATGGTTGTAGGCGTGAATGGTGTGGGTAAAACTACTACCATAGGTAAGTTGGCTTACCAATTTAAAAAAGCAGGTTTAAAAGTAGTGCTTGGTGCTGCCGATACCTTCCGTGCCGCAGCTGTTGAACAACTTGTTATTTGGGGTGAACGTGTGGGTGTACCTGTTATTAAACAACAGATGGGTAGTGACCCTGCAAGCGTTGCCTACGACACAGTAAGTTCTGCTAAGGCACAGGGTGCCGATGTGGTGCTTATAGACACTGCAGGACGTTTGCATAACAAGGTGGGCTTGATGAACGAGCTTACTAAAATAAAGAAAGTTATGCAAAAGGTTGTTCCTGATGCACCTGATGAAATTTTGTTGGTGCTTGATGGTAGCACAGGTCAAAATGCTTATGAGCAAGCCAAGCAGTTTATTAAGGCTACTGATGTAACCTCATTGGCGATAACCAAACTTGATGGTACAGCTAAGGGGGGTGTAGTTATTGGTATTTCGCATCAGCTCAAAGTGCCTGTGAAATATATAGGTTTGGGCGAAAAAATGACAGACCTTCAACCTTTTAACCGTACTGAATTTGTAGAATCGCTTTTTGAAGGCGCAAGTCTTTAATCGCTTTTCTAAATAAACGTAGGGGTATAAAAGAATGTCATTCGATCAGAGATATTCTATTTCTTTCACCTCTTATCCTCTTTATAATTTTCAATTAGAAGAGCATCCACACACAAAAAACAACGCAATGGACAACTTGCAAAATAGCATACAAAACGAAACTTCTGTTCACACTGTAGATGTAATTACAATGGGCTGTTCCAAAAATTTGGTCGACTCAGAAAAACTCATCAGCATGTTTCGTGAACACGGCATACAGGTGTATCATAACCCAGATCATACACATGGTGATGTAGCGGTGATAAACACTTGTGGTTTTATAGGCGATGCCAAAGAAGAGAGCATTAACGAGATTATTGAACTATGCAATCTGAAAACCGATGGCGAACTCAATAAAGTTTTAGTAATGGGTTGTCTTTCGGAGCGTTACTTGAACGAGTTACGCGAGGAGATTCCCGAGGTTGATAAGTTTTATGGCAAGTTCAATTGGACAGAATTGCTTGGCGATTTATTAGCAGAGTGGGGTACACCCAATGCCACTCCAAATGCTTGTGGTTTGCGTGTTACCACTACCCCTGCACATTATGCATATATAAAAATTTCGGAGGGATGCAATCGTAAGTGTGCTTATTGCGCGATACCTTTAATTACAGGTCCGCATAAAAGCCGACCGATGGATGAAATTCTCGACGAAGTGCGTGGTTTGGTAAAGCAAGGGGTAAAGGAATTTCAAATTATTGCGCAAGAACTTACCTATTACGGTGTAGACCTTTATAAAGAGCAACGCTTGCCTCAGTTGATCGAGCAAATGGCTGAAATTCCTGGTGTAGAATGGATTAGATTGCACTATGCTTATCCCACTCACTTCCCCATGGATTTGCTGCGTGTGATGCGCGAACACAGTAATGTGTGCAACTACCTTGATATTGCTTTGCAGCATATTTCAGATTCTGTGCTTGAGCGCATGCAACGTCACATCTCTAAACAGCAAACCATTGATCTTATTGAAGCCATGCGTCGTGAGGTGCCTGGAATAACCATTCGCACAACATTGATGGTGGGATTCCCTGGCGAAACTGATGAAGACTTTAATGAGTTAATGGAATTTACTCGACAAGCTCGATTCGATCGTATGGGGGCTTTTGCTTATAGCGAAGAAGAAGGTACTTATGCTGCTGAGCATTATGAGGACGATGTACCTGAAGATGTGAAATCACACCGTTTAGACCAACTCATGGCATTGCAGCAAAATATTGCTACTGAACTTTCAGAAGATAAAGTGGGTAAAACCTTCCGCGTGATCATCGATCGTAAAGAAGGTGATTATTTCATTGGTCGTACTGAGGCAGACTCGCCAGATGTAGACTGCGAGGTGCTTATTGCCGAAACCGAGGGAACGAATATCGAAATAGGTAATTTCTATAATGTGACTATTGATAATTGCGAGGAATTCGACCTTTACGGCAGCATTTCTGACTAAGTAGTTTCACTAAATAGCATCAAGGTGAATAATAAAGACTTTATAAATAGTGTGGCACAACGTGCTGGCATCACTGCTAAAAATGCACAGAAACTCACTACAGCCTTTGCTTCGGGTATCGCCGATAAATTGGACGATGATACACAACTTGCCATACAAGCATTTGGCACGTTCGAAGTGAAAAAAAAAATGGAACGCGTGGTAGTAAATCCTGCTACCAAACAACGCAAACTCATTCCGCCTAAATTGGTGTTAGCATTTAAGCCAAGCACCGTTTTAAAGGAAAAAATGAAGTAAAACACAAGAGATTGTCTCCATGAAGAAGAAATTGACTTTACAAGATTTCTCAGACTACATAGTGCAGCACGAGGGCGTAGATAAAGCTACGGCCGATAGTTTTGTGCGAGCATTCTTCGATGCCATTGAGGAAGGACTGCTTGAAGACAAATTTGTCAAAATAAAAGGTTTTGGCACATTTAAACTTGTCTCGGTTAGCGAACGTGAAAGTGTAAATATAAACACTGGCGAGCGTTTCCAAATTAGTGGGCATACAAAAGTGTCGTTTACCCCCGATAATGCTATGAAGGAACTTGTAAACCGTCCCTTCGCTTACTTTGAGGCAGTAGACCTAAACGATGACACCGATACACGAGAGTTTGAGGTGATTGACGAGGAAATGGAGACTGATGAGGATTTACAAGGCACTGATGATGAAAATGAGGTAGAAAATGAACCTCAGACTGATGAGGTAGAAACTGAAAGCAATACTTTAGCACATAATGTAGAAGGTGTTGAAAATGAGGTGGATGCTCCGTTGGGTAATTCATTGCAAGAACCTGCAGAAAATCATGCTGAAGAAGAAATTAGTGTAACGGACACAGAAGTGGTTGTTCCACAACCAAAGGACGACGTTGAGGATGCGGATACGCCCAATGAGGAATTTGTCTTACAAGGTGGAAACCAACCTACAGATGTGCAGCACTTTACGCCAACTATTGTGTTAGATGAAGTTGAGGCTGCTGAAGTTCGAGCAGTTACATCCGATGCACAACCCTCAAGTGTAGACGAGGCACAGAGCGGGGCAGAAGTAACTACAACTCAAAATACGACTTCTGCGCAAGATGTGTCTTCACAGAAAAATGCTGCCCATACAGATGAGGCAACCGATGCACAACACGAGAAGACAGATGAAGATATTGTGGTAACCAATCCGCAACCCATAAACCACCAATCTGTAAGTGCTGATGGTGTTGGTAACACAAGCAATACGTTAGGGTTTACTTATAACGAAGTGCCCATGCCACGCAAACGCAATTGGTGGAAAATAATTGCGTTGACAATGGGTATTGCCATTCTTATGGTAGCAAGCTATTTCGTGGGCTACTATCGCATATTATGCCCTACGTGCAACGATATATTTGTAGAGCAACCGCAACCCGCTCCAGTTGTTTCGCCCCAACCACAGTCTGTGCCTCAACCTGCTGCCACATCTCAACCTGTAGTTCCTGATAGTGCTCAAAAGTCTGCGGCACCTACCACTACAGAGCCTGCAACACAGTCCTCACAACCTGTGACAAAGGACGAACAATCAACTGTGCCACAAACTAAGGCTCCCGAAACAAAAGAACCGAAAGTTCAAGAAGCACAATGTCCCACTGTACACCGTGTGCAACCAGGCGACAACATTTCACGCATTGCCAAAAAATATTATGGCAGCGATAAATTTGCCGAAAAAATCATACGTCACAACAATCTAAAAGATGCCAATACCATTAAGGTAGGAATGGAATTGAAACTACCTTAGTGCAAAAGACATTGATAAACAGCGACTTTGAATTTTAGGGCATTTTTATTGAAAAATATTTATTAAAAAAAACACCTCAAAGCGCTTGTATTGTATCAATAAAAAGCACTAACTTTGCATCATGATTGAACTCTCCCGACATATTGAAAGCTTAATGTTGAAGCACGATTGTGTAATTGTCCCCGGACTCGGTGGCTTCGTTACGCAATATGTGCCCGCACGACGTGTAGACGACGAACAACTGTTTTTGCCGCCTTGTCGCAGTGTGGGCTTCAATCCGCAGCTTTCGCTCAATGATGGATTATTGGTTCAGTCATATATGCAAGCCTATGACACAAACTACCCAGAAACCGTAAAACTCATCGATGATGCTGTAAAGCAACTCAAAGACAAATTGCGCGAGGAAGGGGAGTATGAACTCATGGGAATTGGACGTTTAACACTTGGTATAGGAGGTAAGTACGACTTTACCCCCTACGAATCTGGGGTTCTCTCGCCCGAACTCTACGGACTTGATACCGTTTCTGTGTCTAATTTCACACAAAAGCAAAAGGAAGAGCAAACTGAGGCCGTAGTAAATAACAAGGGTAAGAAAAAGAAATTGCACGTTAAGCGTACTGAGAAAAATTATACCATTAGCATTAACCGCGAACTCGTTAATTACGTGGCAGCAGCAGTGGTAGCTATCTTTTTCTATTGTCTATGGGCAACCCCTCTCAATAACACTCCGCAAACCAATCAGCAAACAGCTTCGGTGGTTTATGAACAATTGTTCAATCATGCTACCCAACATCAAGAATATGCCAATGCTGTGCCTGTAGTGCCTACACAAAGTGCTACACAACCTGTCACTGAGGTTGCGAAGACAACAACTGAAACAACTTCGGCTAACACGTCAACTGTTACTACAGCACAACCTGTTGCACCTGTCACAACGCAAACTGCTGAGACGCAAACTAAAGCTAAAGATCAACCTCAGCAAACAGAGTCTACATTGTCAAAGGGTAAATATACTTTAGTACTCGCAAGTGCCATCAGCGAAAGCAACGCAAATGAGTTCTCTCAGAAATTAAAAAAAGATGGCTACACAGAGGCTTCGCCTTATCGACGTGGAAAAATGGTGCGCGTGGTTTATGGCAGTTATGCTAATGAACAAGCAGCACAAGTGGCATTAGCAAAACTCAGAAAACACCAAGCATTTGCTGACGCTTGGGTAATGATGAGAGAGTAAGTTCTTTTAAAAACATACATACAAAAAAGGAATTGGGAGGATAAGCACTTCGCGCTGTATAGCGTAAAATACTCCTAATTCCTTTTTACTTTTTATAAAAACGTACTTAAACACACAACATATATGAAACGCATACGCTGTCCTAAATGTGACGAAGCTATACTCTTCGACGAAACGAAATATGAACCAGGTCGTATCTTGGTCTTTGAGTGTCCTGAATGCCACAAACAGTTCAAAATACGTATACCTCAACCTAAGGTTGCACAACCCGAAGACGAAGCCGATGAACCAGAAGAAACCATTTATGGTAAGTTGGTAGTGCTTGAAAATGCCTTCCATTTCAAACAAGAGATTCCTCTTTATGCGGGCGAGAATATTGTGGGACGCCTTATAAAAGGCTCACATGCTAATGCAGCTATAAAGACTGTAGACCCAAGTATGGATATTACTCATTGCATTATAACTGTTACACCCCGAGCCGATGGTACAGCACGTTTTGTGTTGCGCGATGCTCCCTCAAACACAGGCACCTTTTTGCAAAACGAAATCTTGGGCGACAGAGATCGTGTAAACATAACAGAGGGAGATATCATAACCATTGGTGCCACCACTATGATTCTTCGAGTAGGTAACGAGGAAGAAGAAGCTTAAACGCCACTAAAAAGGTAGCAAATAAGGCAAGTGGGGGTTGATAAAAAAACAGATATCTTTTTTGTTCCATGCTATAAAAACATTGCAGATATGAAAATTCTTTGTACGATAGCAGCTTTTGCATGTAGTATCATGCTCATGGCACAACGTCCCTTCGAAGGGCATTTCTATTGTAAAGAGACAGGTGTAAACATGTACCTCAATCTTTATGAAGAAACACTTTTTGCTCCAGGTTTTTCTTTTTTGGGCAAGATGCATGGTTACATGAAGGATGGCATTTATGGCACATGGATGATTACGAAGTGTAGCATTAAAGACAATAAAGCTACCATTCGTTTTAGTAACGATATAGGCTCAGATTCGCAAGATATAGAGTTTACACAAAAGAGTGATAGTCTTTATACTTACCATGCAGTGGGGGGAAATTGTATACGCCGTGCAGTAGGTCGTAAGTTGGTAAAAATAACTGGCGATATGGTTTTCCAGCGCAAATAAGATATTATACTGCGTTTTTAGTTTTGCTACCTATCTTTTTGTAGGTTTTTTTGATTGGCTTGAACAAGCATAATATCTAAAACTTATCATATCATGTCAATTTTCGATTCTGTAAAGTGCTTATTGCTGAGTTTGCATAACACTTTTTTCCCTCGTTATTGTTGTGTATGTGGTCGTCGGCTGATGGTCAATGAAGAAGATTTGTGCATTAGCTGTTTGGCTTCATTGCCCTTTACCGATTTAAATGGAGAAAAAGGAAACGTGGTGGAGCGTTTGCTTTGGGATGATAAACTTTCTACAGAGCGTGCCGATAGTATGCTTTTCTATCGACCTAAATCAAAATATTGCAACCTTTATTTTCAGTTTAAATATTACGATAATCCTGATCTTGCCGTGCATTTAGGTCAAATAATGGCACGGCGTTTATTGCAAACAGATTTTTTTAAAGATATAGACTGCATAGTCCCAGTTCCTCTATCTAAACAGCGCTATCAACAGCGTGGTTACAATCAAAGTGAGCGCTTGGCACAGGGCATTAGCATCGAAACGGGTATAGAGGTAAACACAACAGCAGTATTGCGCATAGTTGATAATCCCTCGCAAACCCATTTAAGTCAAAGCGAGCGTATGCAAAATGTAAAGGATATTTTTTGTTTGGGTGATGCTGCAGCAATTCAAGGAAAACACATCCTTTTGGTGGACGATATGATAACCACGGGGAGTACGACGCGTGCTTGTGCCCGAGTGCTTGTAGAGGCAGGTAATGTAAAAATTAGTGTAGTGAGTTTAGGACTTTCATCGCGTAATCAACTTCGTAAGTTCCCACATTGGATACGTCCGTAAAGTAGAGGGAAGGTGAAATACGATAAGTACGTTTATGCTTTATGCCCTCCTATTTGTGAGTTGCGTTCTATCATAGTAGCGCCATCAGCAAAATTGATGCCTTTTAGAATGGCGTTTTTACCAAAATCCTGTTTTATTTTAAGTATGGTTTTTTGTACGCGAAGTTCCTTTTGCACTTGTTCGGTTTCAGCTTGTTGCTCTTTTTTTAGTGCTTCGTAGTCGGTAAACAAGTCGAGTTGAATGGCTCGTTTTTCTTTTTTAGGTATTTGGTTTTCGGGTATAACATTGCATGCCACAAGGTTTATTTGTCGCATCAGTAAGTGAGGGCTTACCACCCGATCAAAAGCTTGCATCACAGCCTTACATATTTCTTTGCTCGATGAGGCATAGTTGTCTAAGGGCGCTGCGCCACGTGTAGGATGGGGTACACTGCGTCCATAAGAATCGATGGTGATATTACCATGATATTTTTGTTGAATTTGAGGTTGATTTAAACTCTCTCGGTCATAGTTTACATGAATGACTAATTGGTTGGTAACTAGGCCTTTGCTGAGTAAGGTTAATGCCATTGCGTCTGCCATTTCGTGCATTACCACCCGTGCCTTTTCGAAGGTGTAAGGTTCTTGCAACACCTGACCGCGACTTAACGATTGATTGTTGGGGCGATAGTTGTGAATGTCTTGAATAGTGCAAGGTTCCCATCCCCAAGCGTGGTCAATGAGCAATTCGGCATTTACCCCTAAAAGTTTATAAAGCACTTCCTCGTTCTTTACAGATTGACGTGCAATGTCGCCCATTGTGAACATGCCGTGTTGTGCGAGTTTAGTGGCAAGACCTTTACCCACACGCCAAAACTTAGTGAGTGGACGCACGTTCCATAATAGTGTGCGATAAGTTTGCTCATTGAGTTGGGCTATGCGTGCACCATTTTTATCGGAAGGCTGATGTTTAGCCACAATATCCATGGCTATTTTTGCCAAATAGAGGTTTGTGCCAATGCCCACGGTTGCCGTAATTCCTGTGCGAGTTAATACTTCGCGAATGAGCATACGAGCGAGGTTGTGGGCATCAGTATTGTATTTTTTTATGTAAGGAGCAATGTTTATGAAAACCTCGTCGATAGAATAGATGTGAATGTCCTTAGGGTCAATGTATTTTAAATAGGCACTATATGCTTTTCGGCTATATTCAATGTAGAGCTTCATGCGTGGGGTAGCCGTGATGTAATCTACTTCCCAATCGGGGTGTGCTTGTAGTTCTGTTGCTAAAAAAGATTTACCCGTAAGTTGATGTGTATACGTGTGGCAACGACGTTGTGCATTTATTTGTCGTACTTTTTGCACCACCTCAAATAGTCTGGCGCGTCCTGCAATGCCATAAGCTTTGAGCGATGGAGACACTGCTAAACAAATGGTTTTATCTGTACGGCTGTTATCTGCCACAACCAAGTTAGTAGAAAGAGGGTTGAGATTTCTTTCTACACATTCAACCGAGGCGAAGAACGACTTTAGGTCAATGGCTATGTATTGGGGTTGTGCGTTAGGCATTCAGATAAATTTATTTGTTTAGTCGTGAGGATATTCCTCCTATATGGAACCCCTATTATTCCTCCACTAAAGCACCCGCTTTAAGCAAGGCATGCCACAGGTTAAATCTATATTCAGGTGTGAGTTGTTGCATCGCATCAGTAACCTGGCAAATATTTGTGCGGTTCGAAGCCCCATCAAAGGGACAAAGTTTTTCAACGGGTTGATATTGTTGCATCGTGGCCCATGTCTTTAAATCCTCCTCATGAATTCGTGCCAAGGGACGTATGATGGTCATTTCAAATTTTCGCATACGGATGCGTACGGGCATGGTTGAGAAGGTGCCGTTAAATATAAGGTTCATCAAAGCTGTGCGCAGAATGTCGTCTTGATGATGTCCTAAGGCTATTTTGTTGCATCCCAATTCTTGTGCTGTAGTAAATAGCATTTTACGACGATTCCATGAACAGAGAAAGCATGGCGTTCTTTTTTCGTTGCGATCAGCTTCAAAACCAGTTTCAACCACATGGAGTGGAATGCCCCATTTATTGCATTGTTGTTGCAGATAGTGGGTGTCGGTTTTATAGTGAATATTTTGCATGCGTACATGCAGTGCATCCACCTTAAAGCGTCCCCCTGCTCGTGTCATGCGTTCGCCTAAAAGGTCGAGCAGAGCCAAAGAGTCTTTACCACCCGAAAGTCCAATAAGGATATGGTCGCCTGGTGCAATAAGCGAAAAGTCTTTAATGGCTTCGCCCATTTGTTTTTGTAGTCGGCGGTGCAATTTATATTCGGGTTGTAATTTTTTTTGTTCCATGTGTTCAATTCTTATGGTTTGTGGCTTCTTACTTCATAAACACAAAGTATACGGCAGCCACAAGGCACAGAAAGGCAGCCACGTGGTTCCATTGCAATGCTTCGCCTTTAAAGAGCACCGTTGCCACAATGCTAAATACGATGAGTGACAGCACCTCTTGGATCACTTTAAGCTGTACAAGGTTAAAGGGACCACCATTTCCAATAAAGCCAATGCGATTAGCTGGCACCTGACACATATACTCAAAGAGAGCAATGCCCCATGAAAAGAAAATGACGGCTATAAGCGGCCAGTTTTTGCTTATGCCCATGTGTTGCATCTTTAGGTGTCCATACCATGCCAATGTCATAAAAACATTAGACACTACAAGGAGTAATATAGTGTAAATAGCTTGCACGATAAGAAGGGGTGTAAGGAGTTATTATATAGAGTTATAGGGGTTATAAGGAGCTATTAGGTTATTGAAATATAGGATTATTAGGTTATAGAATATCCTCAATAACCTAATAATCACTATAATCTCAATAACCTAATTTTATCTCGTTTAAAAAACGATTATTTAATTTTTCCCTCCTTATAAAGTCGGGCACATTCTTTTTTTGCTTTGGCTAATTGTGCGTTAAAAGCATCGTTCGCATGCAAACGTGCTACTAAGGCACTACCAACCACACGTCCTGCATCCACATCACTTTGATAGTGAACCCCACAGATTACGCGGCTTTGACCAATTTCGAAACCGCGTTTAAGAATTTGGTTTTGACGAGGCACATTCACCTCAGCAAGCACCAAAGCTACCGACCAACCCTTTGAGGTGTGACCTGAGGGGTATGAACCATTTGTAGCAAGCCATTTCTCGTCGTTAGGTGTGAGCGATTGTTCGTTGAAAAACATAAACGGTCTCATGCGGTTGTAGTAATTCTTAGCCTCGCGTGTAGCCAAGTCTCCACCATCCTCCTGCATGTGTGTGATGAGGCGGTATATCTCGGGGGTATTCTCTTTAGAAATAGCAATACCGAATGCCTCAGAGAAAGCTTTAGCCAATGCTGGACCATTTAGGTTCGCATCTTCAAAGGCTTGTTTCGCACGGGGTGTAATGCGTTGCATCTTTCCCCATTTATATTGTGCCTCATCGTAGCTAAACTGTGCGCTCCCAGGTTGTGGTGGAGGTGGCAAAAGGTTGAGGCTACTTGCCACGTCTTCATATTGCAAATAGTAGTGTTCCTCGTTTTGTGCAAAACTCGTGTGAGTAAAAGCAACCAATGCAAGGGCTGCTAAGAAAAATCTCTTTTTCATACAATTCAATTTTTAGTGTATGCAAAAGTAAGAAATAAAAATGAAAGTGCCATGTGCCTTGACAAGCATTTGCTGCAAATGCTTGTCAAGGGCTAGGCACTTTCTGTGGTTTTTGTGTTGCTATGTGGCAAAATTTTCTATTCGTTGAGAGCTTGCAGTAACTGTGTAACCGCCTGTGTGGGTGAATCGGCTTGTTGAAGCAATGACACAAACTTAGAACCCACAATTACGCCAGCGGTGTGATTGCAAGCCGCTTCACGGGTCGCGCGGTTCGAAATGCCAAATCCCACGAGCAAGGGGTTGTGTAATTGCAAGTCTTCGAGTTTTTGAAAGTAGGCTTGTTTGGCATCGTCGAACGACTTTTGAGCTCCTGTAACCGAAGCCGAACTAACAGCATAGATAAAAGCATCGCTGTGTGCATCGATGGTGCGAATACGCTCCTCGGGAGTTTCGGGTGTGATGAGGAAGATGATTTCAATGCCATACTTCTTAACCGTTTCAGCATATTCTGCTTGATAGAGGTCGAAGGGTAGGTCGGGAATAATCAGCGCGTCAATGCCAATGTTTTGACACTTTTGGCAAAAAAACTCAAAACCATAATGCAGAATGGGATTAAGATATCCCATTAGGATAAGGGGCATGTGTATGGTAGTGCGAATGTCGGTGAGTTGTTCGAAAAGCGTAGTCACGCACATACCATTTTTAAGCGCTTGTGCCGAAGCCGCTTGAATAGTGGGGCCATCAGCCAAAGGGTCGCTAAAGGGTATGCCAATTTCTACCATGTCGATGCCACCTTGTTGCAAGGCTTGAAGCACGGGTACTGTGCTATCGAGCGTAGGATTTCCTGCGCAAAAGTAAACCGAGAGAATATTCTCTTTTTTAGTATTGAAAAGTTGTTTTATACGGTTCATCGTCAAAAAGTTTAAAGTGCAAAATTTTTAAATTTGGCTGATAAAAGTTTGTAGAGCTGTGGCATCCTTCAAGCCCGGTTCTGTTTCGAATCCACTGTTCAAGTCGTATCCCGCAAGAAAAGGGTGCGAAAAAGCATGTAGCTGTTCAATAGAATGGGGAGAAAGTCCACCGCTCAGCAAAAAAGGTGTAGGTCCATTATAGCGTTGCAATAATTGCCAATCATAGGTACGTCCGCTGCCTCCAAATTTCAGTGTGGGCGTGTCAAACAGAAAGAAGTCTACCTTGTCCATATATTCAGCAGTGTCTGCCACAAAAGTGCTCACAGCAGGCAGGGCACGAATCACTATGAGACCGCGTTCACGAAGGGTCTGACACATATCAGGCAGCACGTTGCCATGAAGTTGCACGGCATGCAGTCCAAAATTATTAACCTGTTCCATAACTTGCCGAAACGTAGGATTGACAAAGACACCCACTCTCTTCATATTTTGTGGCAAGTAGTTAGGCACTTTGTCAACATAGCGTGGCGATTTGGGATAGAAGATAAATCCCATCCAGTCAGCGCCCGTTTGTTCAACAGCACATATGTTTTCGGCATCGCGCATGCCGCATACTTTAATAATCATCTTTACTGAATTTTTTTGGGGGGAGAAATCAAAAAGCGTTCGAAGCCTCCTTTAATGGTTCAATGTATTGCTGTAATGCTTTACCTGGTTCTTCGGTTTTCATAAAAGCCTCGCCTACTAAAAAACCACGATAACCCATTTGCTGTAGTCTAATCGCCACCTTGTTATCGAGTAGTCCACTCTCTGATATAGGCAACGCTTGGGGTGGAAGTTGGGCAAACAAATCTTCAGAGATGGAAGTGTCAGTTTTAAACAGTTTGAGGTTGCGATTATTCACACCGATGATATCCACGTGTTCGCTGTATGCCGTGAGTTCTTCGGCACAATGCACTTCAAGAATCACCTCTAAATCGAGCGTATGTGCCACCTCTGCCAACTCATGGCACTTTTGATCGCCAATCGCAGCCGCAATGAGCAAGCAAGCGTCAGCACCTGCCACACGCGCTTCAAATAGTTGGTAAGCATCGATAACAAAATCTTTTCGCAGAAGGGGTAGGGAAGTAAGACTGCGTGCTTTAATCAAGTCGTGTAGCGTTCCGCCAAAATACGTGTGGTCGGTCAGTATAGAAATGCCTGCGGCACCAGCAACTTCATAAGCGGGTATAATATCTTCAACCCGTGCATCACGCTTAATCCAATTTTTTGAGGGAGAGCGTCGTTTAAATTCAGAAATAATGCCCCCTTTGTGCGAGAGTAAGGATTGTCGCATACTGTGTGTAGGTGGCAAGTCTGTGCATTGATTTTGCAAAACATGAAGGGGCGTTGCTTTTTTAGCAGCTTCAACCTCTTGTTTCTTCGTTGCAACAATTTGTTTCAGAATGTCGGTCATAAGCTAATAAAGTAGGAGGGGGAAGCCTCTACCTATGCATTGAGGTTTACAAAAAGTTGGAAGGTTTTAAGCGCCTTACCACTGAGCAGTGAAGCCCGTGCCTCTTCCAAACAAGTTTCAATGTCTTTTTGCGGACAGATGGTTTTAATGCCGAAGGCAGCATTCACCAACACGGCATCTCGTTGTGCATCGGTAGCACATCCTTTTAACACATTGTCGAAAATATGGGCAGCATCGGCAGTCGTCTTACCTCCCGACAGCACCTCTTGCGCAGCTAATTTCAGTCCTAATTCTGAGGGACGGTAGATGCTTTCAGAGTGGTTGGTCATAACCTTAAAGTTGTCGGTTAGCGAAATTTCATCGTAACCATCAAGGCTTGTCACCACGGCAAAATTAATGCCTATGCGTTGCAGTGTATTGGTGTAAAGGCGCATCTGTTCGAGTGTCGCCACTCCCAAAAGTTGGCAAGTTGTGTGTGAGGGATTAACCAATGGACCAAGCAAATTAAATAAGGTTTTTACACCGAGTTGTCTGCGCAATGGTCCCACAGCAGCTAATGCAGGGTGAAAGAGCGGTGCATGCAAATAAGCCATGCCACATGTTTCGATGCTGCGCTTCAGTGTGTCGGCATTGTTGCTAAACTTCACCCCATGTTGCTCTAAAACCGTGCTTGCCCCACTTACCGACGATGCACCATAGTTGCCATGCTTTGCCACTTTATAGCCAGCGCCAGCCACTACAAAACATGCACAAGTCGAGATGTTGAAAGTGTTTTTGCCATCGCCCCCCGTGCCCACAATGTCAAGGGCATGATAGGCAGAAAGGTCAATGGGCAGTGCCCTTTCAATAAGTGCATCGCGAAAGCCCAATAACTCGTCAACATGCACATTGCGCATACGATACACACTAAGTAGCGATGCCACTTGCGCCTCAGGATATTGTTTATCGGCAATGCCACACATCACATCGTGTGCTTGTTGGCGAGTCAGTATGTTGTGTTGATAAAGATGTTCAAGAATTTGTTTCATTGCATGTATGATTTACAAAGTTGGCAATGATTTGTCTGCCACAAGGTGTGAGAATCGACTCGGGGTGAAACTGAATGCCGTGTACATCGAGTGTGCGATGTTTCAGTGCCATAATTTGTCCTTCGTCGCTCACAGCGGTCACTTCCAAGCAATCGGGCAACCCTTCGTTTTGCACCACCCACGAGTGGTATCGTCCCACCAAAATATCGCGTTCTATGCCACAAAACAGGTAGTCGTCTGCCACAATGTGAGCAGGAGTTTGTATGCCGTGAAACACGTGTGGCAAGTTAAAGAGTGTAGCCCCAAACTGTTCGCCAATGGCTTGTTCGCCTAAGCATACCCCCAAGATGGGCTTTGTGTTGGCATAGCGAGCTATCACTTGTAGCAATAAACCAGCTTCTGAGGGGATGCCAGGTCCTGGTGAAAGTACAATTTTGTCGAAGGCTTCAACATCGTCAAGGTCAAAGCAATCGTTGCGCCACACCGTAACGTGCGCTCCCTCTTCTTCAAGAATCTGAAAAAGGTTATAGCAAAAAGAATCGTAATTGTCTATCAATAAGATATTCATATAAATATGCGTGGTGGTTTTAAACTTGTTGAGGATTTTCAGCCAATAAAATGGCTTTGCGCAGTGCCCCCAATTTATTATTTACTTCTTGCAGCTCATATTCTTCGTTGCTGGCAGCCACAATGCCCCCGCCAGCTTGAAACCACAATTCTCCGTTTCGGCTGATAAAAGAGCGTATGGTAATGGCTTGGTTCAGTGTGCCGTTAAGTCCTATAAATCCCACGCATCCCCCATAAGCCCCACGGTTATGTGGTTCATATTGGCTGATGAGTTGCAATGCCCTTACTTTAGGTGCTCCGCTCAATGTACCTGCGGGGAAAGTGTCGGCAAGTAGTTGTATAGGATTTGTGCCAGGTCGCACTTTTCCGCTCACACGACTCACAAGGTGTATGACGTGGCTATAGAATTGCGTGTCTTTCAGAAAGTCCACCTTCACGTCAGTGCAATGTCTGTTCAGGTCGTTGCGTGCCAAGTCCACCAACATGGTGTGTTCAGCATTTTCTTTTGGGTCGGCAAGCAGTGCAGCTGCTGCCTTTTGGTCGGCTTCGCAGTTACCTTGTCGGCGTGTGGTGCCAGCAATCGGGTCGATATAAGCCATTCCGTTGTCGGCAATGCGGCAATGTGTTTCGGGCGAAGAACCCAAGATGCGAAAGCCCCCAAAATCGAAGTAAAAAAGATAGGGCGAAGGATTGATGCGTCGCAAGGCTCTGTAGAGTTCAAAGTCATCCCCCTCATATTTCTGTATAAAGCGTCTCGACAACACAATTTGAAACACATCGCCACGTTTGCAATGCGCTATGCCACGTCGGATATTCGCCTTATGCTCTTCGTCGGTTAGTGGCGATGTAATGTCGCCCACAGCGTGGAAGTTATAGGTGGCATAGTTGCGGCTCATCACAGCGCTAACAATGTGTGCCGACTGACTTTCTTCGCCATCGGCAATTATTTCTAATAGCTTAAGCTCGCTGCTAAAGTCGTTAAACACCAACAGATACTTATATAATATATAATGAATGTCGGGTGCATCATTGCAGTGTTCCTTGCTGTCTTTTATGTCAATGTGTTCAAAATATCGCACGGCATTAAAGGCAGTGTATCCATACAGTCCGCAATAGCTGCTGTCGTCTCCTTCTACGTGGAACATCTCAATGAATTGCTCAAAGGCATCTGCCACGGTGTAGGTGTCCGTAATTTTTTCTTCGTGAATGGATTTGTCGGGATATACCATTACCGCCTTACCATGGCTCACACTGAACGATGCCAAAGGCTCTAAACCAATAAACGAACGGTTATTTTCGCTTCCGTGATAATCAGAGCTCTCCATCAATGCACTTTGTGCAAAGAGGTCGCGCACCTTTAAATAGGTGCTAACCGGTGTGCTCAAGTCGCCTGGCAGCGGAGTGGTTTTAACTGTATAATGAAAAAGCATGGAATTTAAGTATTAAGTGTTAAGTATTAAGTATTACATTCTAATGAGTCATTACATTCTACTGAGTCACGCTTAATACTAATCATTAAATTGATCCTTAAACTTTAAGTAGGTTGCCATATCCTTGTCACCGCGTCCCGACAAGGTGAGCACAACGACGTCAGTAGGCTTAAACTTCATGCGATGCAGAGCGCCCAATGCGTGCGCCGACTCTAGTGCAGGCAGAATACCATCCATACGATTCAGTTCATAGGCAGCAGCCAATGCCTCCTCGTCGGTAATAGCCAATGCGGTGGCACGTCCTGTTTTAACCAAGTGGGCATGGAGTGGTCCAATGCCAGGATAGTCAAGTCCTGCCGAGATAGAATAAGGTTCCACAATTTGTCCGTCCTTGTCTTGAATCACCAGCGAGCGGAAACCATGCAACACCCCTTCTTCGCCAATGCTCAGCGTGGCAGCCGTGAGTCCAGAGTCAACGCCTTTTCCCCCAGCTTCGGCATAGACAATGCGCACATCGTCGTCGTCGAGGAAGTTGAAGATCGTGCCTGCAGCGTTCGAACCACCCCCAATACATGCTACAAGATAGTCGGGGGTAGGTCGTCCTTCTTTTTCTTGCAACTGCACACGAATTTCGGCACTAATCACACTTTGCAGTCTTGCCACAATGTCGGGGTAGGGGTGCGGTCCCATGGTCGAGCCAATAAGGTAGAAGGTGTCTTCGGGGTGGCAGCACCAGTCGCGAATAGCTTCGTTACACGCGTCTTTAAGTGTTTGGTTACCACTCTTCACTGCCACCACTTCGGCGCCGAGCAGTTTCATTTTTTCTACGTTTGGCTTTTGGCGTTCCACGTCGAGAGCTCCCATATACACCACGCAAGGCATTTGCATCAGTGCGCACACCGTGGCAGTTGCCACGCCATGTTGTCCAGCGCCCGTTTCAGCTACAATGCGTTTTTTGCCCATGCGTCGTGCTAACAAAATCTGTCCAATGGCATTGTTAATTTTGTGTGCACCCGTATGGTTTAAGTCCTCGCGCTTTAAGTAGATTTTGCATCCATGAATTTGGCTGAGGCTTTTCGATAGATAGAGAGGCGAAGGTCTGCCCACATAGTCGCGAAGCAAAGCATTAAATTCGTTTTGAAAGTCTTCACTGTCAATTACGCTACGATATTTCTCTTGCAACTCGCTTACGCATTTTTGCAGAATTTCGGGGATGTACGAACCTCCGTATCTACCGAAGAATCCGTTTTCTGTAACATCATATTGGCTCATGTGTGTCAAGTTTTATGTTTTTATTTTTTATTTTCAGAGTAGGGTAGTGCGTATGAAAAAAGCGGTACCGTCGTAAGCATCGACGTACCGCTCTATGTTCATAATCAACTATGGCATCCAAAAGTTGGGGGGAGGAGATGTTATACGGTTTGTCAGCCTACGACTAAGAGTTGTAAGCGACGCCACCAATAGTTATTATTTATTGTGTTGTATAACATTTTGCTTTTGTTTTTATTGTTTATGCTTGCAAATGTATAGCATTGTTGTTTAATTACCAAACAAATGAAAGAAAAACTTTGCGATTTCTGCATTTTTTTCTTGAAAGATGTTTTGTTTATACGGTTTTGCAAATAGTAGTTAGCAAAAATGTATATAATATTTTTACAAGTCAACTTCCTCCATGGTGTTCCAAAGAAATGCTCCATCCCTATCAAAAGTATTTTTTGAAAAAAAGCTTGCAAAACAGCACGCTTATGCGCGTAACTTTTGCTAATTTTGCCGGATAATTTGTGACAATATGAAAATAGGATTCGACAACGAGAAGTATCAGAAGATTCAGTCTGAACACATTAAAGAGAGAATTTCTCAGTTCGACGGTAAGCTCTACCTTGAATTGGGAGGTAAACTGTTTGACGATCATCACGCAAGTCGTGTGTTGCCCGGTTTTTTGCCCGACAGCAAATTGCGTATGTTCCAAAAAATTAGCGATAGCATAGAAATTGTTATTGTGATTAGCGCCGCCGATATTGAAAAGAATAAGAAGCGTGCCGATTTGGGCATTACCTACGACGAAGATGTGTTGCGTTTAAGAGGTGAGTTCCAAAATCTTGGTTTCTTAGTGGGTTCGGTTGTAATCACACATTATAATGGTCAGCCAGCTGCCATACAGTTCAAACAACGTCTTGAGCGCGATGGCATCAAAACCTATTGTCACTATTTAATTGAGGGTTATCCGCACGATGTGAAGCTCATTGCTTCCGACGAGGGTTTTGGCAAGAACGACTTTGTTGAAACCGAGCGCCCCTTGGTCATTGTTACGGCTCCAGGTCCTGGCAGTGGCAAGATGGCGGTATGTTTGAGTCAGCTTTATAACGAGAATAAGCGTGGTGTGCGTGCCGGATATGCCAAGTTCGAGACCTTCCCCGTGTGGAATTTGCCACTGAAGCACCCTGTAAACATCGCTTACGAGGCAGCAACAGCCGACCTCAACGATGTGAACATGATCGACCCCTTCCATTTAGAGGCATATAATAAAATAGCCATTAACTATAACCGTGATATCGAAATCTATCCGGTGCTGAATGCGTTGTTCGAGGGCATTTACGGCTCAAATCCTTACAAGTCGCCCACCGATATGGGTGTAAACATGGTAGGCTTCTGCATAAGCGATGATGAGGCTTGCTGCGAGGCATCGAAAAACGAGATTGTGCGCCGTTATTATGAAGCCACCAATAAGTTGGCACGTGGTGCTTGCAATGAGGCTGAGATAAGCAAAATTCAGATGCTTTTTAACCAGGCGCATATCACCACCGACTATCGTCGCACCACCACAGCCGCCAAGGCATGCCTAAAAGAAACGGGTCACACCTCATCGGCTATCGAGTTAGAGGATGGTACAATTATTACGGGCAACTCAAGCGAGTTGTTGGGTTGTAGTGCAGCATTGTTGCTTAATGTAATGAAGCACTTGGCGGGCATAGACCACAAACTCAAGTTGATTCCGCAATCCATGATTGAGCCTATTCAATACACCAAAATCAATTATTTGGGTGGTCACAACCCACGTTTGCATACCGATGAGGTGTTGGTGGCTCTCTCGGTATTGTCTGAGAACGATGAAAATTGCAAAAAGGCATTAGAGCAGTTGCCCAAGCTTCGCAACTGTCAGGTGCATTGCACGGTGATGTTGAGCGAGGTAGACCAAAAGATCTTTAAGAAATTGGGTGTCAACCTTACCTGCGAACCCGTGTTGAAGAATCGTTTTAAAAACTAAAACCGCATACCCCATACATAAGTTGTGCGCGATTTTATGCATCTTTATCCATGCATAGAATCGCGCATATTTTTTATAGGTGCTTTCAATGTAAAAATAGCATCTGCTGATAGTATAAAATAATTTTGAATACCTACTTACTAATAAAACAAATCAAGAATGAGGGGGAGGTGATCGCTAAAGCCACCTTGATAAAAAGGTCCTAAAAAAGTGCGGTAGGGGTGAAAACCTTCGCCGTTCCTGTCGCGTTGCAACAGAAAGGGAAAGTCCACAAGGCGACAAGCATCCGTTTGGGTGCGTAGCGTTTGCTTAGATGTGGCATTGTTTAAGAGCCTTCCGTTCACAATAAATTGGTCTAATTGGTTCCATACACCCTGAAACTTATACGTGCCTGTCACATCGTAGCGCCCCTTCATGCTGTGCGAGAGCAAATAGAGCGTGTTAGGTTGGGCAGATAGTGGGTGGGGTGGCGGTAATTCGGTTTTTAACTGATCCGTAAAAATGCTTTCAGGGTAGTAAGCATTAAAGTCGCCCGTAATCACAATGTGCGCATTATGCCTTTGCTGCATCACTTGGTCCACCCTGTTGCGCAAAGCATTTGTCACGTTCGCCCGATATTCGGTGGCAGTCCCACCGCCACGTCTACTGGGAAGGTGGCAAATAAACACATCGAGCGTGTCGCCCGTAAATAGCACCCCTGCCACGTGCAGCACATCGCGTGTGGGTCTTTGCTCCTTTTGTGGAGGAGCTACGCGCACCGAGTTGTGGTGAATGATGCGAAACCGTTGGGGCTGATAAAGCAGCGCCACGTTAATGCCACGCACATCGGGCGAGTGGGTAACAATGTAGTCGTAACCCATTTTGTGTAGCTTGGTGCGATGCACAAGGTCGGCAAGCACACTGTCGTTTTCAACTTCAATCAGCGCCACCAAGTCGGCAGGTTGTTCATCGCCCGTAGCAGCCACCACGCGCGAAATGCGCGACACTTTGCTCCAATAGCGCATGCTCGTCCACTTATAGCTGCCTTGTGGTGTAAAGTCGTGATCGGCATGTGTAGTCGATGGAATGGTGTCGAACAAGTTCTCCACATTATACTCCATTATGCGAAAGCGCTGTTGGGCAATGGCAGGCAATAGAGCCAGTAGCCACATCCCCACCAAGCATGCACCGAAGCGCCACAGCTGCGTAGCTTGAAATTTATTCATGGTGATAAGGTTCGCCACGCAATATCGTCATGGCTCGGTAAACCTGTTCAACAAAGAAAAGGCGCACCATTTGGTGTGAAAAAGTCATTTTCGAGAGCGACAGCTTGTCTTTTGCCAGGGCATACAAGGCAGGCGAAAAACCATACGGTCCGCCCACAATAAACACCAAGCGTCGTGCACCTAACGTCTGTTTTTTTTCAAGATAAGCCGCAAACTCCATCGAGCGATACTCTTTACCGCCTTCGTCGAGCAACACCACGTGGTCGCCCTCGCGCAGTTGTTTTTGCAAGAGTTCGCCCTCGCGCTCCTTTTGTTGTTCGGGGGTGAGCGCTTTGGTGTTTTTAAGTTCAGGAATCACCTCCATTTCAAAGGGCATGTAGTGTTTTACGCGTTCGGTGTAATCGTTTATTAAGGCAATAAGATGCTTATCCACAGTTTTGCCTACTACTAAAAAAAGTACTTTCATTGGGGCTTATTGCGTGTTGTGGCTAATGGGGTAGGGAGTTTAAAATAAGTAATTCAAGTTTCGGATTTAGTAAATGCATGGGCTAAATTATCGTGCAAGTCGAATGCAATCAAGCTTGCTAAAATTGCTGAGACGCCGCCGATAATGCACGCCCTGAAAGGGCAACAGCGCCTAGCCCAGGGCAAGCGAAGCGACACCCTGGGTTATGAATTGCCACAGCA
>UQQN01000025.1 GCA_900543155.1 uncultured Prevotella sp. | reverse complement strand
AGGCGTTGGCAGAGATAGCAGACATCTATCCTCGTATGACGAGCATTCACGACAGTAGCCTCTTTGATGATAGCTTTGCAATGGACTTCATTAATTATGGCGACAAAATCATCTATTGTGCTATGTACCTGTATGTAGGCTACATCAACGAGGCTACCAACTTTGCTGAAAGCCAAGGTGGCGGCGGTAGCGATACCAAGGATTGGGGACGTGAGAAGGATGAAGATGAGATAGAATGGATAAGACGATGCTTGCGACAGGCGACAAAGATGATGAAGCCAATAAGAAAAAGAGGGCTAAGACGATAATATATCACAAATGTGGCTAAGATTTAACAAATCTATATTCTCAAGAATCAAAAACGACAATCCTGTGGAGTTTTCCCTGTGATTCTTTTAAAATACTTACAGAAAAAACTTGGATTCGGAAAATTTAAGTTGTCTGCTATTTCTGCCACAGTTTTATTGGTATGGCGAAGCATCACTTTAGCTGCGGTTATAACGGCTTTGTCTATCCATTCCTTAGCAGTAACGCCACTTACCTGACGCACAATAGTACCTAAATAGCGTTCGGTGACACAAATCCTCTCAGCATAGAAGGATAAGTGGCGTTGCTCTCTGCAATGCTTGTTTACAAGATCAATAAAACGGTCGAACATTGCTTTCTGTGTTGATCGTTGAGATGTTGTTGATGGCTGTTGACTGACAAACAGTTCGTTGTAATAAGCTGTGATGGTACTTACCATATTGCGAACAGCATCGTCTGTTTTGCTGTTAGCGGCTATTTCGTATAGTAATCTGAACATATTGTCAAGAAGCTGTCCTTCGTTTTCCGTAACAGACATAATGCCATTCTTCAAAATTCCATTGAAAAGATTCGGAAGTTTGCCGAGATGTATAAGATGAAAGACATCTGCAGGGATGCCCATACCCGTCAACTGAAAATCGTGGCTTATCTCTATTGGCTCAACGATGGTGCTGGGCGTTATGAACACTATGTTCCCTGCTTCAATAGTGTACTCTTGTAGGTTGATGATTCCACGCATATGTCCACGTTTTACAATACCCATGCGGTAATCTTCCAGCAGATACGGACATTGGTTGGAGAGAATGAACGGCTTCAGAAAATCGTTCATGTCAATAACTATTCCGAAGCCTTCCTTGAATAAGAACTGCGACGGAAACATGTTCTGCTGATTGAACGTATCGAACATTGTCTGTAGTGTGAGACGTTTTGGTTGCTTCATATTTGTATTCATAGATGTTCTATTTGTATGATTTCGAACGCAAAGATAATGATAAATTCTGTTATATAGCTCTTTTTGTGCATAAATCGAACAAAAAGAACATATCTCCCTATTTAAGGATAATGTTGTTTTCGTAGTATAGCTTTATCTTTGCAAACGAAAGCAAACAAAACAATGAAATATGACACGTAAGTTTTTTTTATTGGCAATGATTTTATTGCCTGTTGCCGTCCATGCATTGTCGTTAAATGAAGCCCGCAGCATGGCACGCGACAACTATCCTGCCATCCGGCAATACCGTATGATTGAGCAGAGCCGCGACTTCACTCTTGACAACGTGATGAAAGGGTGGCTTCCGCAGGTCAGCATTTCGGCTGGAGCATACGGCTTTACGGATATCTTGAAGTCAGACAAAAAAATGGAGCAGGCGGGAATGGACATGAACAACTTCATGGCCAACGCTTCTGTGATGATAAAGTAGAGTGTGTATGACGGTGGACAGATTGCGGCACGCAAAAAGGTGGTTTGGGCTGAAAGCCAAGTGCAGAAGCAGCAACTGGATGTTTCGATGTACGCCATCAACGAACAGGTTGACCAGCTGTTTTTCAGCATTCTGCTATTGGACGAGCAACTTGAACAAAACGCATTGTTGCAGAAAGACCTTGCAACAAGCGAGCAGACCATACGCAGCATGATGACAGGAGGCATTGCCAATCAAACCGACTTGGACGCCATTCTTGTGGAAAGGTTGAAAGCCGAGCAGCAGAACGAATCACTTCTTGCTTCACGCCAGAGTTACCTTAGGATGCTGGGCGTTTTCGTCGGAAAGGATTTGGCGGCAGCTGCTGAGACGTTGGAGAAACCGGCACAAGGGTATGTCAGAGCAAATGTGAATCGTCCGGAGCTCAAATACTACGCATCACAGAATCTGCTCCTTGATGCACAGCGCAAACAGCTTAACACCCAGCTGCGTCCAACGGTAGGCATCTTCGGTATGGGAATGGTTCATAGCAAGATGAGCGATATGCTTAACAACGGGATGATGGTGGCAGGTGTCTCCGTTTCCTGGAACATCGGTGCGCTTTACACTCGCAAGAACGATATCAGGAAAATAGAGGTGCAACGCCAAATAAACGATTCGCAGCGGGAAGTGTTTCTCTTCAACAATCGGTTGCAGAACGAGGAGGCTAACGGAGCCATCGCTTCGCTGAAGCGCCAGATTGAGAAAGACGAAGAGATAGTCAGACTACGCGAAAGCATACGTGGCAAGAGCGACCGCAAGGTGGAGCTTGGCACGAAAAGCGTGAACGAGCTGGTGAGCGACATCAACGCCGTCAGCCTTGCCAGAGCACAGAAGGCAATGCACGAGATACAGTTATTAAAGGAAATATACAGACAAAAGAACATCAACAATGAATAAGGTTTATATTTTGGGCTTGATGCTTACGCTCGTAGGCTTGGCATCATGCGGTAATAGTGAGAAAGAATATGATGCGACGGGAACGTTTGAGGCAACCGAGATTACCGTTTCGGCAGAGCAGAACGGAACGCTCTTGAACTTCAACATCAATGAAGGCGACAATGTTGAGGCAGGCAAACAGGTGGGACTTGTTGATACCGTTCAGCTCTATCTGAAGGCTCGGCAGATAGGAGCCACAAAGATGGTGTATGCTTCGCAGCGCCCCGATATGGTGAAGCAGGTGGCTACCACCCGACAGCAACTGGCTAAGGCACGTGAAGAATACGACAGATTTGCAGCATTGGTAAAGGAGGGTGCAGCCAACCGCAAGACTCTTGACGACGCACGAAGTCAGATGCAAGTGTTGGAGCGACAGTTGGAGGCACAACTGTCTTCGCTCAACACGTCCACTAATAGTCTGAACGCACAGATGGGCACAGCCGATGTGCAGAAACTACAGGTGGCAGACCAGTTGCGCAAATGCCATATCACTTCGCCCATCTCGGGCACAGTGCTCGAAAAATACATGGAGCAAGGCGAATATGCATCTGTGGGCAAACCGCTCTTCAAGATTGCAGACATCAGCCATATGTATCTGCGTGCTTATGTCACTTCGGCACAGTTGGAAAAGGTGAAGATAGGTCAGCAGGTGAAGGTCTTCGCCGATTATGGCGGACAGCAGAAAAAGGAATACATGGGCAAAGTAACGTGGATTTCTTCAAAATCAGAATTCACGCCGAAGACAATTCTTACGGACGATGAGCGAGCTGACTTGGTGTACGCTGTCAAGGTGGCTGTCAGAAACGATGGAAACGTCAAGATAGGAATGTATGGTGAAGTGAAATTCTGATGTCAAATGTTTATTGTGTGAATATGGATAAGGTTATTGAAGTTAGCCATGTGTCAAAACATTATGGCAAGGTGGAGGCTTTGCACGATGTCAGTTTCTCGGTGCATAAAGGCGAGGTGTTCGGACTTATCGGTCCTGACGGTGCTGGCAAGACCACGCTTTTCCGCATCCTTGCCACGCTGCTGCTGCCTGAGGCGGGAAGAGTGTCAGTGGATGGCTATGATGTGATTGCCAGCATGAAAGATATAAGGAAATGCGTGGGATATATGCCCGGACGCTTTTCGCTCTATCAAGACCTTTCTGTGGAAGAGAATCTGAAATTCTTTGCCACACTCTTCGCCACCACCGTAGAAGCAGAATACGACAATATCAAAGCCATATACCAACAAATCGAACCTTTCCGTAAACGTAAAGCAGGAGCGTTGTCGGGAGGTATGAAGCAGAAGCTTGCCCTCTGCTGCGCCTTGATTCATAAGCCAAGCATCTTGTTGCTCGACGAACCCACTACGGGTGTTGATCCCGTGAGCCGAAAGGAGTTCTGGGATATGCTCGGTGGGTTGCGTAGGCGTGGCATCACCATCATAGCATCCACTCCTTATATTGACGAAGTGCAACGCTGCGACCGCATTGCTTTTCTGCAAGAAGGTATGATAAAAGCAACGGGAAGCCCCGAGACGGTATTGGAGCAATTCAAGGATGTGTTTAATCCGCCTGGAATAAGCCATCAGAAATGTGCGAACAGCCAGTTGCCGATGGCAGAAGAAAGCTATGCAAACTCCATCGAAGTGGAGCACCTGGTGAAAGCCTTCGGATCGTTCCGTGCTGTCGACGACATATCTTTCTCGGTAAAGCGAGGCGAGATATTCGGATTCTTGGGAGCCAATGGTGCGGGCAAGACCACGGCTATGCACATCCTTACGGGATTGAATCAGCCTACAAGCGGTAGTGGGAGGGTGGCAGGCTGCGACATCGCCACCGAGTATGAGCAGATAAAAAAGCACATAGGATATATGAGTCAGAAGTTTGCCCTCTACGAAGACCTGACCGTAAAGGAGAACATACGCCTGTTTGCTGGTATCTATGGCATGAGTGAGAGCGACATAAAGCGCAAGACCAACCACCTTCTTACAGAACTCAAATTCGCTGAACATGGCGACGACATCGTCGCAAGTCTGCCGTTGGGATGGAAGCAGAAACTGGCGTTCTCTGTAAGCATATTCCATGAACCCGAAATTGTATTCCTCGACGAACCTACGGGAGGAGTGGATCCTGCCACGCGTCGCCAGTTCTGGCAACTCATATACGACGCTGCCGACCGTGGCATTACGGTCTTCGTCACCACTCATTATATGGACGAGGCTGAGTATTGCGACCGCATCTCCATTATGGTGGACGGCAAGATAATGGCAATGGGAACACCCGACGAACTGAAACGCCAACTTAATCAGCCCGATATGGATCATGTGTTTACGTTTTTAGCAAGACAATCGACCAGACAATGAAGCAATTTAAATCATTCATAATCAAGGAAGCTCGACACATCCTGCGCGACAAGCGCACCATGCTCATTCTCTTCGGAATGCCCGTGGTGATGATGTTGCTGTTCGGCTTTGCCATCTCCACCGATGTGAGGAATGTGCGAACTGCTGTAGTGCTCTCACATGTGAACCATCAGACGCATAAAATGGTGGAGCGACTGGGGGCAAACGAGTATTTCGACATATTATATAAGGTGGACAATTCAGCTGCTGCCGAACAGCTCATCCGTCATCAGAAAGCAGACATGGCTATTGTGTTCGACAGGAACAATGCCATTCAAGTGATAACAGACGGGGCAGACCCCAACATGGCGCAGATGTATGCCAATTATGCCACTATGATATTACAATCATCCGACACGTCCGTAATGACACAAAAACTGCTATTCAATCCACAGATGCGCAGCTGCTACAACTTCGTGCCTGGCATAATGGGCATGCTCCTGATGCTGATCTGTGCCATGATGACCAGCATAAGCATCGTAAGGGAAAAGGAGCGAGGCACTATGGAAGTGCTTCTTGTCAGCCCCATACGTCCATTGATGATAATCATTGCCAAGGCAGTCCCTTATCTTTTGTTGGCTTTCGTCATACTCTGCACCATTCTCCTTATCTCAAAGTATCTGCTTCTGGTACCCATATCCGGCAGTCTGTTTTGGATATTCCTGGTGTCGTGTATCTACATAATAGTGGCGTTGTCGCTCGGACTGCTCATATCTACAGTGGCAAAGACGCAGTTAGTGGCATTGCTGGCTTCGGCGATGATGCTCTTACTGCCTTGTATATTGCTCAGTGGCATGATGTTCCCCGTGGAAAGCATGCTTGATATTCTGCAATATATATCTGCCATAATGCCGCCAAGATACTATATCTCTGCCATGCGAAAGCTTATGATTATGGGAGTAGGCATCGACAAAGTTATGCATGAGCTTATGGTGCTGTCGTTGATGGCAGTCGTGTTGCTGTCGGCGGCTTTGTTAAAATTCAGAAGCAGATTGGAATAACACCTAATACAGAAAACAATGGTTTTAAGATATTTAATCAGAAAAGAATTTCTACAGATACGACGCAATGCTTTTTTGCCACGACTCATCCTCGTATTTCCCATTATGATAATGTGTGTGATGCCTTGGGTGATGAACATGGAGGTGAAGAACATTGTAGTGGATGTGGTGGACAACGACCGTTCCAGCATCTCCTCCCAGTTGGTCGGTAGGATAGAATCGAGCGACTATTTCATTTTGGGCGGGCAGAAACTGTCTTATCAGGAGGCTTTGGGTGAAGTGGAGAACTCCAAGGCTGACCTTATCGTTGAGATACCGCAAAACTTTGAGCGAGACATCCTACGTGGCGAGCACCCCCAGATTCTTGTGGCGGCTAATGCCGTAAACGGCACTAAAGGCAGTATGGGTAGCGCATATATGGGCAGTGTTATCGGGCAGCACATGCAAAGTGTATTGTCATCCAAGGGCATATCAGCGTCATACGAGCAATTGGTCTCAGTGCTCTATCTTTACAACAAACATTTGAATTATAAACTTTTCATGATACCGTCGCTCTTAGCCATTCTTATCATGATGATGTGTGGTTTTTTGCCTGCTCTTAACATTGTGGGCGAGAAAGAGAGCGGCACCATTGAGGCCATGAATGTGACACCAGTAAGCAAGGTGAACTTTATTCTTGCCAAACTGATACCTTACTGGCTGATAGCATTGGTGGTGATGAGCATGTGTCTGTTGCTGGCATGGGGTGTGTATGGCATAACGTCGGCAGGCAGTCTTGCTTTGGTTTATCTTCTGGCAATGTTGTTGGCATTTATATTTAGCGGATTGGGACTGGTCATTTCCAATTACAACGACACTATGCAACAGGCCGTTTTTGTGATGTGGTTTGCAGTGGTGTGTCTGATGCTGCTCAGCGGATTGTTTACGCCTGTGCGTTCAATGCCACATTGGGCATATCTCTCCACCTACGTCAATCCTATGCACTATTTCATTGACGCCATTCGTACGGTGTTCGTTCGTGGTGGCAACTTCTCTTGCATAGCCCACCAGGTTTTCGCTCTAAGCATCATAGCCTTCTGTATGAACTTATGGGCTATGATAAGCTATCGCAAGAATACTGCTTGATGGTTTCCGAGATAGGAAACGGCAAAGAACTTGTTGGGGTAAAGTTATCATTATTAATCATTATCCTTGCTCCAACAAGTTCTTGTCCGTCAGAAAATCCAATAATCCAATAGTCAACACACCGAGTTCATCTTCTTTGCGATGAATGTCATCACCGACAATAACTATCTTACGGAAGTGGTCATTGATTGACAATAATGGGCGTCGCTCTTGCTGTTCCTTTTCTGGCGTAGGCATGTGAAAAGCCGATTGGATATACACTCTGTATGGAGGGCGGTTCAACACAAAGTCTACTTCCAACTGCTTTCTGACAAACTTACCGTTCTCATCCTTGCCACCAAGTTCAACTAATTAGAGTACTATTTTTGATATTGGTATCATATTTTACACCGTAAAGACAGCGTTTTTATCTTGAAACACGGCATAACCAATGAAAAAACTGCGTTTGCCAAGTAAAAAAACTGTAAAACGTAGCATTGTAAACTACACAAAAATGCTTTTTAGAACAAAAGAGTTTGACATGTAATTACAACACCCTAAAAGGGAGTCGTTTCAAACGTACCCCTTTATGAATTTCGTCCTAAAACTTCCATTCACCACATTATGAGGGCAGTTAAAAGTGCCCCTCCCAACCCTTATTTCGTGATTCCTGATGTGATCGAATGTTAAACACGTTAAATATTCATCTTTTCGTATCCAATCAGAATCCATACGGTCACTTTTCTACCATTTAGAGCGTATAATACTGATAATCAACTAATAATACATTCCAAGGTTGTACATCCTTACAACAAATTGTGATTCCCAACTCGGTAACGGAATTGAATGATAATGTTTTTTGCAATTGTACGTCTTTAAAAAATGTGGTTCTCCCTGATTCGGTAACGGAGATTGGTGGTAGCGTTTTTAGTGGTTGCACTGCCTTGCAAAATGTAGTTATTCCCAATTCGGTAATCTTTATCAGCGAAGATGCTTTTAGAAAGTGTGCGTCCTTGCAAAAAATTGTGATTCCTGACTCAGTAAGAAGGATTGACAACGACACCTTTGTTGGTTGCACTGCCTTGCATGAAATTGTGATTCCCAATTCGCTAACAGAGATTGGTAACTGCGCCTTTGCTAGTTGCACTGCCTTACAACAAATTGTGATTCCCAATTCGGTAACACATATTGGTTATCGTGCCTTTGCTAGTTGCACTGCCTTACAGCAAATTGATATTCCCGATTCGGTAACGAAAATGGGGGAGGAAGTTTTCGATGAGTGTGAAAATCTTTCTCTTATCACCTTACCCCAAGTTTACAATAAACTGAATAGGGTGCTTTGGGGATATGTAGGAGATTTAATTATAAAATCTGTAAAGAAGAACTATTCATACGAAAATGGATTGCTAATAGACAAATACAGCAATACATTAGTGCTATACCGATCAAAAAACACAAAACCGGTAATACCCCATGATGTAAAAGTTATTGGTGCAAGTGCTTTTAGTGGTTGCACGGCTTTACAAGAAATCGTTATTCCCGAGTCGGTGACAAAGATTAACGAAGAGGCTTTTAAGGGGTGCACTTCCTTACAGCAAATCACGATTCCCAACTCGGTAACGTATATCGACAACTACACATTTGCTGGTTGCACGGCTTTACAGCAAATTACCATTCCCAACTCGGTGACAGAGATTGGTGAGAGTGCTTTCAGAGATTGCACAAACTTACAAAAAATCGATATCCCCCAATCTGTAATAATTATTAACGCTTCTGCTTTTAGAGATTGCGCTGCCTTACAGCAAGTGGCAATTCCCAACTCGGTAAAAGAGATAGGCGATAGCGCTTTCAGTGATTGCAAATCCTTACAACAAATTGCTATTTCCAACTCAATAACTGATATTGGTTGGTATGCTTTTAATGGTTGCACAGCCTTGCAAAATGTGGTTATTCCCCATTCAGTAGCATACATTGGTGGTTTCGCTTTTAATGGTTGCACAACCTTGCAAAATGTAGTTATCCCCAACTCAGTAAAAACAATCTGTGATAGTGCTTTTGAGGACTGCACTGCCTTGCAAAAAATCGTTTCCCCCGATTCGGTAAAATCAATTGGTGGTAGCGCTTTTAAGGGTTGCACTGCCTTGCAAAATGTAGCTCTCCCCTGCTCGGTAACATCTGTTGGTAGTAGTGTTTTTAAGGACTGCACTTCCGATGCAGAAATTGTTCTTCCCCAGTCACTTGCTGTTAACGATGCCGATATAGTAGGCGCTGGTTCTACTTGTAAAGTGATACGCAAAGAATGAGTTTTGTGGGAATTTATATGATTGCTGACTAATTGCCCACTTCAACTATCTCCCCCCAAAAACATTCATTTTGGCATTGGCTAAGTTTGGAAAAACCACTCATAAAAAGTCATTATTTTTGCCAAGTCTAATTTATCAAAACAATAAACAAAGTAATATGGAAGATTATATTAAACCCATAATTATAAAGGGAAATACTCCCGAAGAACAGTTACAATCGATTGGTGAGGACATCAAAGACTTCAGCCCCATCAAAGGTAATCCCAATATGCTGATTTCGAAAGACCAGAAAAAACTGGTTGTAATCGAACTCAGTGATGATGAAGAATGGAAGGATCATACTGATATAAAACAAATAGAAAAAATCATCCTTCTCAACTCGGTAACTGAGATTGGTGATCACGCTTTTGAAAGGTGCACAGCCTTACAGCATATCATTATTCCCAAGTCGGTAACCAAGATTGGTAAATACGCTTTGGGAGGGTGTACGTCTTTACAATATATTGTTATCCCCGATTCGGTAAATACAATTTGTGACTGCGCTTTTGCAGACTGCACTTCCTTGCAAAAAATAGTTATTCCTGATTGGATAAAAGAAATTAGTGAATATGCCTTTGAGGGTTGTCGCATTGAAATACAAGAATTCATCAGTACTGATTTAGCAGAAGAACTTTATACTAGAGAACGATTGCGCTTGATGGGTGAAAATTTTGATAACTATGAACCCGTCACGATTAAATATCCCAATACGCTGCTTTCAAAAGACTTGAAGAAGCTTATCGTACTCGATAATATCAAGAATTTTTATGACTGTATTATTTCTAGAATTGATTACAGTAAAGACCAATTGGAAAAAGTTATTTTTGGTGACTCAGTAACAGAGATTGATGAAGGAGCTTTTTGGGATTGCCCGTCTTTACATGAAATCGTTATTTCCAACTCGGTAACAAAGATTGGTGATGATGCTTTTAGGTATTGCACATCTTTATATGAAATCGTTATTCCCAATTCGGTAACGGAGATCGGCAATCGCGCTTTCTATGGTTGCAAATCTTTAGAAGAAATCGTTATACCTAATTCGGTGACGTATATTGGTCCTGGCGCTTTTAAAGCGTGTACATTCTTGCGAAGAATTGTTCTCCCCAAATCACTCGCTGTCGACGAAACTGATATAACAGATGATGTGACTTGTGTAGTAGTACGCAAAGAATAGGTTTATGACCATGTGGAATGAGTTGATATTCAATAAAATTTGTAACACGAAAGTCTCTAAATTAGTGTCGTTATAATAGTTTACCCCGTTAGGTTGGGTGTTCAAAATCTATAATATTCTTCTGCATGGTTTTATTGATGATAAAGAACCGATAAAACCATGCAAAACATTCTTTGAATTTTGAACGCCTACCTTACAGGGTATGCTTTTCGAATGTGAAAGAAAAATATTAATGGAATAATTAATGGGCATTCATGGACATTAATGTTCAAAACAAAACGCGAAGCGAGATTATCGGATTTTGAACACCCTATGCATTCGGTTTGCACTACTCTGCTTCGCGAAGTTAGGCGGCACCTCAGCAGTACAAATAAAAAATGCTTTTTTTCTTTGTACTGCGTTCGGTTTGCACTACTTTGCTTCGCGAAGTTAGGCTGCGGTTCGGAAGTAAAAATAAAAGTTTTTTCAACTTTCATTTTGTACTTCGCTCACCTTGCACTAACTTTCACTGTGTGCAAGTTAGGCTGCACCTCAGCAGTCCAAATAAAAAAAATGCTTTTTTTCTTTGTACTGCGTTCGGTTTGCACTAACTTTGCTTCGAAATTGGAATATTGGTTTTTGAGTGTGTATATGCATTTAATTGCTACACTACAAATCTCAAAACTGCATACACCTATAACATAGTATATGAATCTGATAGTAGACATAGGTAACTCTTCGGCAAAGGCTGCTGTGTTTAACGGCAACGAAATGGTGGCACACAAAAGACTCACAGCTAATATGGTAGATGGCATTGCCATGTTAACTGCCGACTACGACATCAAGGCCTGTGCCTTCTCATCGGTAGGTACACCACGACCCGACGTGGCACAAGCACTCAAACAAATGGTGCCCGGCGCACTACACGTAACTGGCGCTACCCCTACACCGCTTATTTGCGACTACCTTACTCCCGATACTCTCGGTGCAGACAGATTAGCGGCTGCTGTGGGGGCTGCAAGCATTTTCCCCGAATGCCACCTTCTTATTGTGGATGCGGGCACTTGCATAACCTACGACTACGTGAGCGCTGAGGGACACTACTTGGGCGGAAATATTTCGTTAGGACTTGGTATGCGACTGAGAGCACTTCACGAACAAACAGCTCGCTTACCACTTGTGAGCGCTGAAGGAAACCTCGAAACTATCGGGCACGACACACCTAACGCGATACGTGCGGGTGTGTTGCAAGGCATGGACTACGAAATTAAAGGATACATTCGCCACATGATGCAACAACACCCCGATGCACACGTGTTTCTTACCGGTGGCAACGGATTTAGATTTGCAAAAGAGGCTGAAGTTGAACGAAACGATGCCTTGGTTGAAATTGGACTTAACTGCATTTTACAGCATAACCAAAGATGATTAGAATACACAAATACATAGCTACCGCTGCCTTAGTGGTGCTCCCATTGTGTGCTACTGCCCAAACTAACGGCAGTAACTCTCCCTACTCGCGCTATGGTTTCGGCTTATTGGGCGATGGCGGAAACGCTTTTAACAAGGGCATGAGTGGTACCGCATATGGTATGCGCAATGGCAAAGAAATCAACACAAAGAACCCTGCCTCGTATGCTGCACTCGATTCTCTATCGTTTATATTCGACTTCGGAATGTCGTTGCAGAATGGCAACTTTTCGCAAGATGGTAAAAAGACCAATGCTCACAATACGTCGGTCGACTATGTTTCGGCAGGTTTTCGCATGGCACCACGCTTGGGCATGTCGTTGGGCATGATGCCATTTAGCACTGTGGGTTACAAAATAACTTCTCCCACAACTACGAACGTGAACAACGAGGGTATGACCTCTACGCAAAGCAGCACCTTTAAGGGGGATGGCGGTTTACACGTGGCTTATGTGGGTGTGGGCTATGCGCCTATTAAACCACTTTCGTTGGGTGTAAACGTAGGTTATTTGTGGGGCGACATTGAACATAACTCTACCATGCAGTCTGCTGCCATGAGTTCGTCGGATGCGGTAACTACTACGCGTACTTATAGCACGGATATCCGTACTTATAAGGTGGACTTTGGTTTGCAATACGAACAACGACTCAACAAAAAGAACTCACTCACATTGGGTGCTACTTATGGTTTAGGACACGATGTGAACCGTATGGCGCAAGTTTCAACAAAGCGCACGGTGTCAACTAACACCTTGCTGAGTGACTCTACGCTGAATTGTAAAAACGCCTTTCAACTGCCTCACACTTTTGGTGTGGGTTTAACATGGACGTATAATAACGCGCTGCGTGTGGGTGTTGACTACACATTGCAAAAGTGGAGCAAGGTGTACTACCCCATGATTAATGACAATGCTACTGCCTACGATAAGCAAAAAGGTTTATTTAACGATGTGCATAAGGTAAGCTTGGGCGCTGAATACATCCCTAACGCTGAAGGCATTCATTGGCGTGACCGTGTGCGCTATCGTGCTGGTGTATCGTATGCTACGGGCTACACTAAAATCAATAACGTAGATGGTCCGAAGGATATCCAAGCAAGTTTGGGTGTAGCACTCCCCATCGTGAACCGTTATAACAACCGCACTTATCTTAATCTCTCTGCCCAATACGAACACGTTAAACCTAAAGTGGCTGGTATGGTTACCGAAAACTACCTCCGCTTGTGCATTGGCATCACGTTTAACGAACGTTGGTTTATGAAGTGGAAGGCGGAATAAGATTTAAGTATTAAGTTTTAAGTATTAAGTATTACATACTTATTGGAAAACTAATGATTCCACTTATTACCAAACATTAGTTCGTATTACATACCCAATGAGCATGTAATACTTATTTATTACTTTCCCATAAGCATGTAATACTTAATACTTATTACTTAATACTTATTACTTAATACTTATTCATTACTTTCCCATAAGAATGTAATACTTAATACTTAAAACTTATTACTTAAAACTTTGTTCCAACTATTCAAACATAATAAAGATTGTCATACATTCATGGCGTTTACAAGGGGTTGGGTATGGATTTGTGTGACACTCATTCTCTTGTTACTCCCCTTTTCGTGTTCTAACGACGCACCCCCTATGGGTAACCGCGTGGTTGGACGCGACTCCTTACCCGTGATGACTACCTATGGTGTGTCGAAATTGATTACCGACTCGGGCGTGATACGCTATAAAGTTATAACCGAAGAGTGGCGCATATTCGATAAGACCACACCACCACGTTGGGAATTTCCCAAAGGTTTGTTTTTAGAGCGCTACGACGATAAGTTTAAGGTGGACATGCGATTCTCGGCAGACAGTGCTTGGCTTTACAACCAAAATGTATGGAAACTGCGAGGTCATGTTGTACTCGACGACAAGACCTCTATGAGTAGATTGCGCACACAAGAGTTGTTCTGGAATATGCGTACTGGCGAACTTGCCTCGAACGTACACACCTATCTTAAAGAGCCTCATCAGGAAATTGAAGGCACGTGGTTTCGCGCTGTGATTCAAAACGGACGTCCTACAAAATACCATATCAAGCAATCGCGTGGCTTTATGCCTATGAATGGTATGGGCGCAACATCTGCTACTCCCAATAGCGGAGCACAGTCGTCGCAAAACGATTCTACGCCACAACCACAACACGAAGCCCCCATTAGTAGACCTAAAACAATAAACTAATTAAGCGATACACCAAACGACCGCATAGTTCATTCTCTGAACTATGCGGTCGTTTGTATTTTGTTACAAGTAACGAATTTTTAAGTATTACAAGCCATCAAAATAGACTTCTGCAATCGTTTGTAATACTTGATACTTAACTACTTATCCTGTAACTCATCGATATTCACAATTTTGTTCACAATGGCATAAATAGTGAGACCTGCTACTGAGTGAATATTGAGTTTGCGAGCAATGTTTTTGCGATGGGTGAGCACGGTGTTTAAAGAGATGAAAAGTTGTTCGGCTATTTGCTTATTAGACATGCCACACACCACACAATGCACAATTTCGCGCTCACGGTCTGAAAGAATATCCCCCGAACGTTTTTCCTCTTCTTGAACAACAGGTTCTTGTACACCTACTTTTTCTTCGAGCATTTCGACTGCTGGCACAAAAAGGTCATCCTCTACTTGGCAATGTATGCGTAAATCGGTTTCGCAAGTAAAAATGTCGTAGAGCACATTATTGAGCAACTCTGCCTGTTCGGTGGGAGCATAATATTTTATGATGATATTTTTTAGCTCTTGCAGCTTCACATCAATGCTATTATGACCTCGGGCAAACTGCGAAATGGTGTATTCGCCCGAACGACGACCTTGCAATAACTCCTCAACATAACCAAATACCTTGCGGTTTTCGTGTTGCATGTGTTTACGCACCTCGCCCATATAGTCGTCATAGAACTTCAAAATGAGATAAGACACCTCGCCAGGCTGCGAACAATCGAGTGCCTCGAGCAACTTGCGACGAATAGCAGGCAACTGAAAGTCGAGAAAATAAGTGTGTGCCTGTTTTAAATATTCAGTGAGGCACTTCACCGAAACATTTTCTATGCTATCGGCAGCACCGCGTGCGCCACGACGAATAAAATTGGCCACTGCCAAAAAGGTGGGGGTGTCTACACCACGTGCCTCACATACCTGACGCACAGTTTGATCGCCTACGCCCAATGGTATGCCAAAGCGCGATATCATTTGCAACAAAGAGGGTTTGTCGCAAATCACGTCACACATGTGGTCGGTGTCCTTGTAACTATATGAGCTATTGTATACCATTTTACCTTAAATATTGTTTTGTTGTCTTGTCGTTGTGTTAAAGTGGCGCACTCTATGATATATATATCCGCATACGCGCTGCAAATTTAATGATAATGAGAAAAATACAACCTACCCACTTTTGGGTATTTTTATTTTTTTAGTGGGTAACAAGCCTTTCTAACACCTAACCTACCCACTTTTTATTTGCTAAAAAGGGGGGATTGTAAAGATTTTCGACACAGCGTACCTTTGCACTCGAAAACAAACAAAAAAATGCAATGAAACTTTCACAGTTGAAAATGCTTTTCGGCGTTGTGCTGTTAATGGCAACCTGCACACTATGGACTGCAGCTAACACAGACCAACTTAAAGCCGAACCTACGGTTGACGGCATTACAAGTGCTACGCCCCCGGTGAATCCTCCTACTAAAAAGAAAACGAAAAAGGATAAAACCAAAAAGAAAAAAGCCAACAAAAACAAGAAGGCTAAAAAGAACACAAAAACCGAACAAGCACAATGAATGCAAAAATAGCAATGCTCACACTGAGCGCACTAACCATGGCACAAGCAGCAAATGCACACACCGTAAATGCAGAAACGCAAACCGACAGTGTGGCTATAGCACAAGCTCCACATGCTTGCTGCCAAAACAATAAGAAACTAAAAGCTGTAAGTGCAACCGACGATTACGAAAAATTCCGTTTTGGTGGATATGGCGAAATGGTGGCTTCGTTTAAGGATTACGGCATCAACCGCTTTTATGGCAAAAGCGATGGCAACCGCAAAAAGCACCGCAACACCATCTCTATTCCACGATTTGTGTTAGCACTCGACTATAAATTTACTCCGAAATGGATACTCGGTGCCGAAATTGAATTTGAATCAGGTGGCGTAGGCACAGCTTACGAAATTGAAAACTCTGAGAATGGTGAATACGAAACCGAGGTTGAAAAAGGTGGTGAAGTTGCATTAGAGCAATTTCACATCACACGACTCATTCACCCAGCATTCAATGTGCGTGCAGGTCATGTGATTCTTCCCGTAGGATTGACTAACTCACACCACGAACCTATTAACTTTTTTGGAACTACAAGACCCGAAGGCGAGACCACGATGATACCGTCGACTTGGCACGAAAATGGTATTGAACTTTTTGGTACTATCGGAAAAGGATATGCCACTTTCAGCTACCAAGCGTTGGTAACGTCAGGTCTTAACGCCTGCGGCTTCGACCGCAACAACTGGGTACAGGGAGGCAAGCAGGGCATTTTTGAGGAAGACAACTTTACCTCACCTGCTTACACCTTCCGTGTAGACTATAATGGCGTACCAGGTTTACGTTTGGGAGCATCCTTCTATTATTGCGCCAACACGACAGCAAACTCCGACAAACTCACTGAATATAATTTTCATGCTCCCGTACGCATCTACACAGCCGATGCACAATATAAAAACAACATTGTGGCTGCACGTGCCAACTTTATGTGGGGCAATCTTACCAATGCCGATCGTGTGAGTGCCATTAACACCAAACTCTCTAACAACTCGCCCTATACACGCGTTGTGCCCGTAGCAAAGAAGGCTGTAAGCTATGGCGCCGAGGTAGGACTTAACTTAGCGGGCATTTTTGCTGGCACACGTTGCCCCGTGCTTTACCCCTTTGCACGTTTCGACTACTACAACACTCAAAAAGAGTGCGCAGGTCTTTACATTGCCGACAAACGCAACGAAGTGCGCAAATGGACAGCAGGCATCAACTGGTTTGCATTGCCCAATCTCGTAGTGAAAGCTGACTATGCCACTCGCCAAATAGGCACAAGCAAAATCTTTGGCAAAGGCAAATACAATAGCGAAAACGAATTTTCTATTGGCGTGGCATACGTAGGTTGGTTTACAAAAAGATAAATAAAAGGGTATTAGGTTATTAAAGGTTATAGCCCATTAAATTGCGAACAAATATTCTCCACTCCATCAAAACAAAAAATAATATAAAAACATCATACGCTTTATGAAAAAAACATTCATTCTCGGTGCTGCGTTGGCTGCTGCTTGCGCATTCACCACAACCACTTTCACATCGTGCGACAACGACGATCCCGTTGTTACCCCCGGCACACAAGACGACGCTGACCTCGACTACACAGCAAGCAACGCTACGGCATGGGGCAACTACATGAAGAATGTAGCAGCCTTGCTCAAGAGCGATGCAGAAAAACTTTATAGCCAATGGGCTGAGAGCTACGAAAATGCAGGTGTAAACACAGGTGTGCCCTACGCTACACTCTTCAAGAACCACGATAGCCGTTCGGGTTATAGCACTGTGAATTCTTGCGCACAAGAGATTGTTGAAAAGATGGCAGAAATTGCCAACGAAGTAGGCTCTTCAAAAATTGGCGACCCTTATGCTAAATGGACAAGCGGTAAGCAAACCGAAGCTCTCTACGCCGTAGAGTCATGGTACAGCTGGCACTCACGCGATGACTATACCAACAACATCAAGTCTATTGCCAATGCCTACTATGGCAAACTCAATGGTAGCGAATCGAACATGGCAGAGGCTTCAATGGCTAAGGCACTCGAAGGCACAGCCATCGACCGCACCATACGTAAGCAAATTGCTGACGCACAGGCAGCCATTCAAGGCATTACTCAACCCTTCCGTAATCACATTGGTAGCACCGAAGCTCAGCAAGCCATGGAAGCTTGCGCTGCACTGCAAGCAAGTTTGAGCGAAGTGACAAACGATGAAGATGAGGTTGAAGCAGGTGCTGCTGCCGTAAACTTGCGCGATGCTGTGCTCAAACTCGATGAGGCAACGCTGCAAGCCATCATCAACAACTATGTAGATAATGTGGTAGTGCCTACTTACAAAAACTTGAAGGAACAAAATACCATTCTCTATCAAACGGTAAATGCTTTTGTGGCTAACCCCAGCAACGATGGTTTTGAAGCTTGTGCCACGGCTTGGATGAATGCTCGTCAGCCTTGGGAAACAAGCGAGGCTTTCCTCTTTGGTCCTGTGGCTACCTTTGGTCTTGACCCCAACATGGACTCATGGCCTCTCGACCAAACCGCGATTGTCGACATCATGAAGTCACAAAAGTGGAATAGCCTTGTATGGGCAGATGGTGATGACGATGCCAAGGTTGAATCTGCACAAAACGTACGTGGCTTCCACACCTTGGAATTCTTGATTTTCAAAAACGGACAACCGCGCACCATCAGCAAGTAACTGATTGATTATTACGCATATAAATAGATTTTTTTTAGGAGTAAGAGCATACAAAAAATGCCCTTACTCCTTTTGAGCAAAAAACACTTTTAGAATGCTACACCTTAATAAATATGCTTGGTTACTGGGTACAATGCTTGCCGTCACAGCTTGTAGCGACGACGAAGGCATTGTGGTAACAGACATCAAGGTGCCCGATGGCTATGCACTTTCGGCAGATATCTCTACCATTTTCCTCAACTCATCTACAGCGTATGATGTAGAGGCGAATTGGGTAGCCGGAAAATACATGAGTCGCTTTAACTCGGGCAATAAACTTTACGACAACGCTATTCCAAGTGGCACAGACCCTGAGGCAGGTGGTTTAGGACCTGTCTACGCAGGCTTTTCATGCCGAAGTTGCCACATGACAACAGGACGTACAAAACCCGCCATTTGGGCTAACTACGACGAGAGCAAGTGTGATGCAGATGGTTTTTGCACCGTGTCGGGCGGAACAGGTTTTACGGCAGGACTTATCTACATTACTCGTAAAAATGGTTCGTTCTTCCCCGACTATGGTCGTGTGCTCCATGACCAGTGCATCCAAGGCACCTATGTGGGCAAGGACGGAAAGACCTATGAAATGAAGCCTGAGGGAAAATTGCAAGTGAAGTGGCACAAACAGCAATATGCCTTTGCCGATGGCGAAACCTACGAATTGGCTTACCCCGAATATCGCATTAGCGAGTGGTATACCAATGGTACTAAAAATTATGGCGATGCTTCGGCACCTGCTGTTAAACCCGAGGACTTAATTATCTCTGTACGCCAACCCTTGCGCCATGTGGGCATGGGCCTTATGATGGCACTCGACCCTGTGGAAATTGAAGCGCTCGCTGCTAAAAGCAATTATCCCGAATATGGCATTAGCGGACGCTGCAACTACATTACTGAAAAAGGCGTAAGGGGCGTAGGACTTTCGGGCAACAAGGCACAACACCTTGACCTGACCGTTGAACTCGGATTTTCGAGCGATATGGGTGCCACCAACAGCCGTTTCCCCGAAGAAATTTGCGAGGGACAGATGCAGCAATATTATGGCAGTCAAATGGGCTTGGTTTATTCTAACCGCTTAGACGTTACCACCGAGGCTATGGAGGACGTAGACCTTTACATGCAATGCTTGGGTGTACCTGCACGCCGCTTAGGATCTGCCACAGCTATGGTTTCCTATGGCGACCGCATGGTTACAGAACGTGAATTGGTGAAGATTGGCGAACAGAATTTTTATAAAGCTAAATGCCACCTTTGCCACGTCACTACGCTTCACACCAAAAAGGCTGGCTCTACATTGCTCAACGGCACACACATCCCTTGGTTAGGCGGACTCACCATTCACCCCTACTCTGATTATCTGCTTCACGACATGGGTTCTGAGATTATGGGCGTAGGACTAAACGATAACTATTGCAGCGGATTGGCACGTGGCAACGAATGGCGCACCACACCACTTTGGGGCATTGGTTTGCAACAAAAGGTGGATGGTCACACCTGCTTCTTGCACGATGGACGTGCTCGCAACTACGTCGAAGCCATTATGTGGCATGGCGGAGAGGGCGAAGCCTCTAAAAACATCTTTAAAAAGATGCAGAAGAAGGACCGCGATGCCCTGATAAAGTTCTTAGAATCACTATAAGATTCATTCATTTTGAACACCTATTCACTTCTCAAAAAACATTCTCATTCAATGAAAAAGCATACACTCACCCTCGCTGCTTTAATTGCAGCAGGTTCTTATACCGCAATGGCAGACAATGCCACAACACTCACAACTCCCACAACAACCGATTCACTGCAAAACGTAGCACCCAAAAACGAAGGAGGCATTAAATACGAAAAAATTGACCTCGACACCGAAAATGGTGTAGTATCGTTGGCAGGAAGCAAAGGCTTCGTTATTCAAAGTCGCAAGGGCGACTTTGTGTTCAAACCCTATATGTTAGTGCAAACCAGCGCCAACTTTAATTGGTACGATGATGAAGGACTCGACAAGGCTTACAACCAAGACAATGTTGAAAATTCGGGCTTTGCCATCCCCAATGCCATTTTAGGTTTCACAGGTAAGGCTTTTAACAAGGTCAGCTTTAACCTCTCTATCAACGCTGCCAAAAGTGGCGGAAATCTTTTGCAACAAGCGTGGTTCGATGTGAAGTTTAAAGAGCCCCTACAACTCCGTGTGGGTAAATTCAAGACGCCTTTCTCTCACGCCTATCTCACCACATTGGGCGAAACACTCTTTCCACAACTCCCCACCTCGCTCACCACTGCCACAATCATGCCCTACGTGCTCAATGCCGTCACGCCATCCATGTCTACAGGCTTCGATTTGGGCGTAGAACTTCATGGTGTGGCAAAAGATAAGTTTGGCTACGAAGTAGGACTCTTCAACGGCACAGGCGCTGCTGTCAACGTGGCAAGCAAAACGCTGAGCGACGATTGGCACATCCCCTCACTGCTCTATGCAGGTCGACTCACTTACATGCCATGGGGCACAATGCCTTCTACACAGGGCAACCCCAATATGCTTAAACAACGCAAAATGTTAGTGGGTGTGTCTGGTTCAATGAACGTAGAGAGCGAAAACGAAAGCACTAACGATGCACGCGTAGGCTTAGAATTTGCCTTGCTCTACAATCGATGGTACTTTGCAGCCGAGGGCTATTGGATGAATGTAGGCTTCACCAAACGCCAAAAAATCAATGAACACTACAACTATATGGGTGGATACGTGCAAGGTGGCTACTTTGTAGCACCCCGTGTACAATTGGCTGCTCGCTACGATTTTATGAATCGTAATAGCACCAGTAAAGACGGTTTCTTGAACATGCCTGCCGTGGGTGTAAACTACTTCTTCAAGGGTTGTAACCTCAAGCTACAAGCCATGTATCAATACACAGGTCGCAAGGGACACGATACACAACTCGACCGAGACAACGACAACCTTGGACTTGCCACGCATTCTGCCACTGTGCAACTGCAATATTATTTCTAAAAAACAGAGACATGAATTTTACAAAATATTCCCTCTGTGCTGCAATACTTGCCTTGCCATGTTGCACTGCTTGCGACGACGGACGTATTCCTGAAAAGGAATTTACTCTCACCGAAAAAGGTCGTGTGGCAAAAGTCCAAGCACACATCACAGGGGCAGACTCTTGGCCCGAAACCTACTCGCTTTCTATCGCAGGCTTCAGCACCGACAATGCGTATACCAAAATTAAAAAAGACCTTGTGCCTGATGCTGAAGGCAATGTGAGTGTGGTGCTCTCGGGCATCCCCGAGGATGTAAACACACTCGAGGTGTGCGTAGTGAACAGTGTGCGTCGTCGCATTGTGAGTTACTACACGCTTGATGCGCCTGCCACCACCGACACCATTCGCATCAATGCAGGCAACCTCAATGTGGGCATGTATGCTACCATTCAGCAACAAATTTTCGACAAACAATGTGCCCACTGTCATTCGGGCAACGCATGGGCTGCCTCACTCAATCTTAACGAAGGCGCAAGCTATGCCGACATGCTACACGTGGCATCGCAAAAGGTCGAAGGAAAAGACCGCGTCACCCCAGGCGATGCTGACAACAGCGTGCTCTACGAGGCTTTAGCCACATCTATTAGTTTGGATAATAATTGGAAGCATAACCACGCCAACATCATGACCACCGACCGCGCTGGTTTACAACTCATCAAAGATTGGATTGACAATGGAGCCAAAGAATAAAAAGTGGCTCTGAAAATTCTGATTTTTCCAAAAAATTTTGATGTAAACCAAAATATTCAGGAAACTTGGAACGAATGTCTGCTGAAACAGACGTAAAATAAATAAGCCAGATATGTTAGAAGGGGTTTGTTACCCAATCTCTCATATCTGGCTTTTTTATGTACCCCCTGCCTATTTTTCAGCGAACACTATTTATGCGATTTCCGCAATGTAGCAAAAAAGTTTAACATTTACCACTAAGAGTAAAATCAACATAGCAAATGTTCCCACGACCCATGCTATTCTCTTTATTAAATGTTCTTTTTTAAAAATAGAAAAGAAGGTAAGGTATCGATCTTTCCTCCAAAAAAAATATTCGTCTAATATAAAGGAGGGTAGCATGATGATTGAAATAAGTAAGACGACACACCACACTACATTTTTTGTATATAATAATTTTAATGGGTTACCAATAATGATAGTTGCAACATTTAAGAAAAAAAATAGGGGGAGTATGAATATAAATATGGAAAGTTTGTTGTAGCAAAATGCTGATTTAGGTATTTTCCATTTTCTTCTTAGAGAAATATAATTATCAACCCCCTCACGCTCATTTATCTTTTTTCTTATAAATGGAATACTATATAGAGGACGACCAAACGACCAATCTACAAGCCAGTCGATAACCCAAAGAAAAAAAGTCCAAACATCATATATTGCATATAAAAATCTATTTACCAACAATGCGATTTTGCTAAACTTAGCATTCGACCTTTTCATTTATTTATATATTTAGAAAGGAGTTATTATTATGGAAAAGAGCTGATTGAGTTATGCCCCCTAAAAATCATTTTCCTTCCATCACCTTACGCGCACATTCATATCCCTCTTGATAAAGAGCATTGAGCTTGTCGACATTACTCTCTAAACGATCCACTTCAACAGGACGTTGCGGACGGATCACACACACACGTCCCTCATCCTCTAAACGCTCTATAAGATCGAGTTGGGCATTATAAATGGCGTGACGCTTGCTAAGCAAAAGACGCAAACGCGGAAAACGGCGATAAATGTATTTAGGAATTTTAATGTCGCGCGAGGTTTCACGATACCCCCTATTGCGCGTTAACACCACCACGTTATAAGGGTGCCCCGTCTCGATGGCACGCATAATAGGTATAGAATCGGCAATTCCCCCATCGAGCATGGGCTGATGGTCTACCCACACAATGGGACACACATAGGGCAAAGACGACGATGCTTTAACCACATTTATTAAACGCGCTTCACTATGCTTCTCGCTCAAATAGCATGCCGCACCCGTAAGACAGTTGGTAGTAACCATCTCATATTGCATGGGATTTTTAAAACATGCCTCATAGTCGAACGGAAGTATACGGTTAGGCAATTCATCGTAAATCATCTGACGATCGAGAATGCAATGTTGCGACCAAAGATATTTTAAACCTATAAACCTATACTTTTCGAGCATATCAATATTGGTCAGCTTGGCACGTCCACGCTGTCTACTCAAATAAGAAAGTCCATTACACGCACCAGCCGACACACCCACACAATATGGAAAGGTGATGCCTTTGTCCATAAAATAGTCTAACACACCACTCGTAAAAACACCACGCATACCACCACCTTCGAGCACAAGTCCGGTATTTTTGGGAAGAGAAATAGGCATAATATGAATAGTTTAGCAATTATTATGCGCAAAGTTACAGTAATACGAAAGAAAATCAGTACTTTTGCCCATAAAATAGATATAAAAATACGGAATAAGCTCACTTTTGTCTACATTTAGCACTCGAATGTCTAAATTTTGGGGGCATAATAATACACAAACTAAAGCATTGAGCACCTATTCCCAAACATTTAAAGCACACTTAAAATGTTATTTTCAAAAGAAACCTATGTAGAACGCCGCCGCAAGCTGCGTGAGTTGGTTGGCAGTGGACTGATTCTGCTATTTGGCAATAACGACAGCCCTAATAACTACCCCTCAAACGTTTATAAATTTCGCCAAGACAGTGCGTTTCTCTACTTCTTTGGTCAGCACCGCGATGGCCTTGTAGGAGTGATTGATGCCGATTCAGGCAACGAAATTTTGGTGGGCAATGATATTGACATTGAAGATATTGTGTGGTACGGTTCAGTCACCTCGGTTGCTGAAATGGCTGAAGAGTGTGGCACCGAAGCCTCTGCCCCAATGAGCCACTTGGCTGATATTGTGAGCAAGGCAAAAGAGGCTGGTCGCACTATTCACTACCTCCCACCCTATCGCCACGACACAATGATTCAACTGATGGACCTCTTAGGCATCCATCCTTCCGAACAACGTGCCAAAGCCTCGCTCAGCCTTATCAAAGCAGTGGTAGCACTGCGTTCTATAAAGAGCCAAGAGGAAATTGAGGAGCTTGAACGTGCCTCGGTCATTGGCTATAAAATGCACACCACTGCCATGCGTTTGGCACGAGCTGGTGTAACCGAACAATACATTGGCGGTGTGCTCGATGGCATTGCCAATAGCTATGGTGCACAAGTTTCTTTCCCAAGCATTGTGAGCATGCATGGCGAAATTTTACACGGCTACCCCTCACCCCGTCAGCTCGAAGCAGGCAGACTGCTTTTGGTAGATGCAGGTGCCGAAACAAACGAAAACTATTGTTCCGACCATACCCGCACCACACCTATCAGCGGCAAGTATACTACGAAGCAAAAAGAAATTTACGACATTGTAGCAGACTGCCACGACTTGGCACTGACACATGCACGTCCTGGTGTACGTTGGTGGGATGTGCACATGGATGTATGCACCTTGATGACAAACCGCCTAAAAGAACTCGGTTTGATGAAGGGCGACACCGAAGAGGCTGTACGCGCAGGGGCTCATGCCTTATTCTTGCCTCATGGCCTTGGACACATGATGGGCATGGACGTTCACGACATGGAAGGTTTAGGACAAACCTACGTAGGTTTTGACGAAGAAACACGTCCTTCTACACAGTTTGGCACCAATGCCTTGCGTTTTGGTCGTCGCCTCGAAGTGGGACATGTGGTAACCGACGAACCAGGCATCTACTTCATCCCCGACCTAATTGACGATTGGCAAAAGAATGGCACGAATGCCGCATTTCTTAACTTCGACAAGATTAACGAATATCGCGACTTTGGTGGCATACGCATTGAAGACGATGTGCTTATCACTCCCAACGGATGCCGATTCTTAGGCAAGGATATTATTCCTTATCACACCGCTGATGTGGAAGCCTTTATTGAAGCGCATAAAGACGAATCGCCCATCATTTACTAATTCAAGTTCGGATTTAGTCAAGACGAGCTTATCGTGCATTTCGGTTTGCACGCCCTGAAAGGGCAACAGCGCCTAGCCTAGGGCAAGCGAAGCGACACCCTGGGTTACGAATTGCCATAGCATTGACGCCCTGTAAGGGCAAAAGCTTTATATCTCTTCCAACATTGAATGCTTTTACCCCATATAGGTGCTACCCAAAACTCAGAAAAATTTTTAACAACAAATAAACACTACAAACATTTACAATGAAAAAGACTCTCCTCATTGCTGCAGCTATCTTGTTTATGCTGCCGGGAAGCCTTGCAGCGCGCAAAAAAGCGCCTGTGGCAAAGAAAGAAGGTATTACCTTTACAACCGTAAAAGCTAACCCCATCACCTCTATCAAGGACCAAAACCAAAGTGGTACTTGCTGGGCGTACTCTTCATTAGGCTTCTTCGAAGCTGAATTGCTCCGCATGGGAAAGGGCGAACAAGATCTTTGCGAGTCATTCCTCGTTTACAACACCTACATGGACCGTGCAGACAAGGCAGTTCGCACACATGGTGACGTAAGCTTCTCACAGGGTGGTTCATTCTACGATGCCGTTTACTGCATGAAGCACTACGGTATGGTTCCCCAAACAGCCATGCCTGCTCCAGGCACACTCTATGGCGACAGCCTCTTCAACTTCAACCAACTCGATGCCACCACTTCGGCATACGTAGGTGCTATTGCAAAGGGCAAACTCAACAAGATTTCTCTTTCCTGGAAGAATGCTCTCTCCGACATCTACAAAGGCTATTTTGGCGAACTCCCCAAAGAAGTAAAGGCTGCTGACGGCAAAACCTACACTCCGCAGAAATATGTTACCGACTACCTCGGCTTAAACATGGACGACTACGTTTCGCTCACTTCTTACACACACCACCCCTTCTACTCTAAGTTCATCCTCGAAATTCAGGACAACTGGCGTTGGGCAGAAAGCTACAACTTGCCTCTCGACGAGTTTATGCGCGTAATGGATAGCGCCGTAAAAAATGGCTACACTTTTGCTTGGGGTGCCGATGTTACTGAAGACTACTTTGGCCGTCGCAATGGTAACGACTACGCTTACGTTCCCAAAAACCTCAAAGTGCGCGACCTCACAGGTTCTGACGCAGCCCGTTGGGGTGGTACCATCGAAACAGGTGCACAAGTTCCCTCAAACGATGAGTTGACCATCACCCAAGAACTCCGTCAGCAAGCTTACGATAACTGGGAAACTACCGACGACCACGGCATGGTTATCTATGGTCTTGCCAAGGACAACAACGGTCGCGAATACTTCATGGTAAAGAACTCATGGGGTGAATATGGCAAATACAAGGGTATGTTCTATGCTTCGAAAGCTTATGTTGCTTACAAGACCATGAACATTCTTATCAACAAGAAGGCTATCCCCGCCGACATCGCTAAGAAGCTCGGTTTGTAATCAAAGAACATTTCTTGAAATTTTAAATATACTGCAAGCAATGCGCAAGTGTTGCTTGCAGTTTTTTTTTAATTTGAATGTGTCACCCCATAAACACGGGGCAAATGCAACAAAATTAAGGTAATAGCGAAAATGACAAATGACTAATGACCGCTAATATATTGATAATCAACACATTAGCGGTCATTTAGTCATTTGAAATTTTTCTTAATTCTGAGTTAACAAGTGTAAACATTAACTTGAGAGGTAAGAAATAAGATTTCAGCAATCCATATTTCCCCTTTAAAAAAAGGGAACACCAGTAAAAAACAGTGTCTGATTATTTGAGTAAGATTAATATCTCACGCGCCAGCCTCACCCCGTTAGGTAGGGTGTTCAAAATCCATGATTTTTTTCGGTTCATCCGACATTTCGAGTGATACGACAGTCATGCAATGCGTATAGTCTCAGT